>CAIMVB010000210.1 GCA_903844785.1 uncultured Rhodospirillales bacterium
AAGCGGCGCGCGCGTGGTGACGCGGAATTCATCCGGCGCGTCACGAATAAAGCCAAGCGTGCGCGCGGTATTCTCCCCACAGCCGACAAGCAGCAGCGTGGCAAGGGCGGGCAGAAGGGTCTTTGGGCGCAGAATCATGCGCTATCTTTAGGCGCTCGCGCGGGCGGCAACAAGGCATCCAGCAACAACACCCCAACCCCGCAAACAATGGCGGCATCGGCGACATTGAACACATACCAATGCCAGCCCCAGGCATGGGCATCCACAAAATCCACCACGGCGCCAAAACGCAAGCGATCCAATACATTGCCAAAGGCGCCGCCAATCACGGCACCCAGCGCCAGCGCCACCATCCGGCCTTCCGCCCGCGCCAGCCAGCGCAGCATAAACACGGCTATCACGGCGGCTAACCCGGCCAAAATCAAGTGATTCCAGGCGCCATCGCCAGACAGCAAGCCAAAGGTCACCCCGCGATTCCACACCATGGTCAGGTCAAGGCCAAAGGGGCCCGCAGCCAAAAGGGGGATATTTTGGCGCTCCGGCAAAAACAACACATCCAAGATCAGCCATTTGGATGCCTGGTCCACAACAAAAATAAGCGCCGCGAAAGCCAGGCCCAGGCGGAGCAGAACGGGGGCGCTGCCCCCCGACCCCGCCGACATTAAAGCGCCTCAACCACCGCATCACAGCGGCGGCAGAGCGTGGGGTGGGCAGAACAATCGCCAACTTCGGGCAATACACGCCAGCAACGGTCGCATTTGGTGCCGGGGGCGGGGAGGAAGACCGCCGCCGCATCAGCAACGCCATCGGCCACAAAAGCCCCCTCAGGGGCCGACGCGGCGGAGAGCGCGAAGCCGGAGGTGATGCAAAGTTCGGCCCATAATTCGGGCGAAAGCAGCGCGGCATCTTCGGCGCCCAAATGCAACACTGGGGCGGCCTGCAAGGATGAACCAATTTCCTGCGCCACACGCGCACGTTCCAGCGCACCCGTCACCGCCCGGCGCAGATCACGCAGCCGCGCCCATTTCGCGGCCAGCGCCTGATCCTTCCAGCCTTCCGGCACGAAGGGGAAATCCAGCAAATGCACGCTGCCATCCTCATCCGGGAAACGCGCCAGCCAGGCTTCCTCCGCCGTGAACACCAGGACGGGCGCGAACCAGGCACAAAGGCAGCGATGCAGAATATCCAAGACCGTGCGCGCTGCCCGCCGGCGCGGCGCGTCGGAGGCATCGCAATAAAGCGCGTCTTTGCGGATATCGAAGTAAAAGGCCGAAAGATCGGTGGCACAGAATTGATGGATTTCGGGATAAACCCCGGTCCAATCATGGGTTTCAACCGCGCGCCTGATCTTCGCATCCAATTCAGTCAAGCGATGCAGCAACCAACGCTCAAGCTCCGGCAATTCGGCATAAGGCACGGTTTCATCTTCCGTGAACCCATCGAGGTTACCGAGCAGCCAACGCAGCGTATTGCGGATGCGCCGATACAATTCCGCCTGCTGCTTCAGGATTTCCGGGCCGATGCGCAAATCCAGCGATGTGTCGGAATTCATCACCCAAAGGCGCAGAATATCCGCGCCATATTGCTTCATCACATCCTGCGGCGCGGTCACATTGCCCATGGATTTGGACATTTTCCGCCCCTGCTCATCCAGCACAAAGCCATGCGTCAGCACGGCC
>CAIMVB010000211.1 GCA_903844785.1 uncultured Rhodospirillales bacterium
GCCGCTTGTCTTCCTGGTGCAATCGAATGGCGGCGTATGCAGCCTGCGCATGGCGGCCGAACAGCCCGCACGGCTATTGCTTTCTGGCCCATCAGGTGGCGCGCTTGCGGCGGGGCGCATTTCGGAATTGCTTGACCACCCAAATTTGGTGGCCGTGGATATGGGCGGTACATCCTATGATGTTTCTGTGGTGCAAGCCGGGCGCGTTTCCGTCATTACGCAGGGCGAGATTGACCGCCTGCCGGTCCGCCTTCCCATGGTGGAAATGCGTACCATCGGCGCGGGTGGCGGCTCCATCGGCTCGGTTGATGCGGCCGGACGCCTGACTGTTGGCCCGCGTAGCGCGGGTGCACGCCCCGGGCCTGTCGCTTATGGGCGCGGCGGCACGGAACCCACGGTCACGGATGCCAATCTGGCGCTCGGCAGGCTTGATCCTGATTTCTTCCTTGGTGGCGCGATCAAGCTTGATATGCCCGCAACGCGGAGCGCGATTGAAACCCGGATTGGAGCGCCGTTGAACTTGCCCCTCGAAAAAGCAGCGGCCGGTATGCTGACAGTCACCAATGCCAATCTCGGCGCCGCAGTCCGGCTTTCGCTATTCGAAAAAGGGCTGGACCCGCGGGATTTCGCCTTGCTTTCTTTCGGCGGTGCCGGCGGGCTTCACGCCACTGAAGTGGCCGATGAAATGGGGATCACAGAAGTGATTTTCCCGCGCGAACCAGGCACGCTTTCCGCCTATGGCATTTTGTTTTCCGATTTGGTGCAGGATTTGGCACGCACGCGCCTCACCCGCGCTGAACCCGACAACCTACCGCAGATTTGCGACATGATCGCTGAATTGCGCCAAGCAGCGGATGCGCGATTAGCGCAGGATGGCATTCCAGCAGATCAACGTGAAATCTCCATCGCGGCTGATATGCGCTATCTGGGGCAGGCGTTCGAATTGCTTGTACCCTGGGGACAGATACACCAGCCAGACGCAGCCGCATTGGCTGAATTGATCCAGCGCTTCCACGCCACACATAAGCAACGCTTTTCCTACGCCAACCCAGCTGAGGCGGTGGAAATGGTTACCTTCCGCGCCATTGCCAAAGGCAAGCTTGCCAAACCTGTTTTGCGTGAGCCGATGCCCGCATCCCGCCCTGCGCAAAAGGCAACGCGCCGTGCCTTTGATGGCCAGCAATGGCGTGAGGTGATTGTCTGGGACCGTGAAGCGCTTGGCGCTGATGATCTGATCCAAGGCCCCGCCATTATCGAAGAAGCCTTCGCCACCCATTGGATTTCACCCGCCTGGCAGGCAAGGCTTGCCGCAGGCGGCGCCTTGATTGCAAAGAGGATCGCGCCATGAGCCTCGGCCCCATCGAAATTGAAGTGATTCGCAACGCGCTGACAGCAGCGGCGGCCGAGATGGATATCACCATCTGGCGTACCAGCCGCAGCACGACAGTGCGCGAATTGCTCGATTATTCCACCGCGGTCTTCGACGCTGAAGGTAATAATGTCGCGCAATCCGCGCGCATCCCGCAGCATTTGAATTCCATGGGCGCGGCGCTGCGCATATTGCTGGACCGCTTCGTGGATGCTGCGGATTGGCGCGAAGATGATGTTGTTGCCACGAATGATCCCTATTGCGGCGCGCAGCATTTGAACGACATTTTGGTCTTCAAGCCGGTTTTCCATGACGGCAAACGCGTGGCTTATGTGGGCGCGCTTTGCCATCACATTGATATGGGCGGCATGGCGCCCGGTTCCTATGCGGCTACAGCCACGGAAGTGTTCCAGGAAGGGCTGCGCATTCCACCGCTGAA
>CAIMVB010000212.1 GCA_903844785.1 uncultured Rhodospirillales bacterium
GAAATTCCCGAACATTCCAGCAATCGCCCCAGCGGCAACACCAATGACAGGGTGTGCGGCGACCATGGGCACAAGGGCGATCAGCGCGGCATAGGTGCCGTAATTCATCGCGAAGCCTACCAGATTCACCACCAGGAACAGCGCCCATTGCTGATGCACCGGGCCATCACCGCGCCCGCGAAAGGTCCATAGCCGATTGAGCGCCCAGGTCGTGCTGGCCGCCACCAGGTAAGACAGCGCCCGCCCGCCATAAAGCCCAAGCCCAAGTGCAAGGCCGGCGTAAAGCACCGCCGTATCCACTACAAACCCGACGGTGCCGACCACCCCAAAGCGCAGGAACTCTGCCAGCAGCTTGAAACGCGCTGGGCCGAGCCGGTCCTGAATGCTGACAAGGAGATCGGAAAACGCCATGCGCGCCTGTAACGCAGGAAGCCCGCGCCGGGCAAACCGCCATGGTCCTTTTGTCCTTCGCCCGCTATTCAGCCTCAACGGAAATCCAAGTTTGAGAAGGGGGCGCGCATGGTCGCTGTTATTGGTCTCGGCAATATGGGCATGGCCGTGTTGAAGCGGCTGATCGCTTCCGGCCATCTGCCGCGCGGTTGGGATCTGGACCCCGCCAAGCGCGAAGCGGCACGGCAAGCGGGCGCTGAGATCGCTGCTGATCTTGCAGCAAGCCTTGCTGAGATCACGCTATTCTCCCTGCCGCACGACGCTGCCGTGGCGGCCGTGCTCCAAGAAGCCTTGCCCGCCTTGCAGCCAGGCGCGGTGATTATTGATACCTCCACGCTGTCTCCCCGCGCGGTGCGCGGTTTTGCGGAACAAGCGGCGGCGCAGGGTGTGTCTTATCTGGATGCGCCTGTCTCCGGCGGGCCGGCGGGGGCGGCGGCGGGCAGCATGGCCATGATGGTGGGTGGCGATGCCGCCGCTTTGGAACGCGCGACACCCATCTTGCAACACCTGACTGCGCGGCTTTTGCATATCGGCCCATCCGGCGCGGGGCAGGTTGCGAAGCTTGTGAATAACCTTCTGGTCGCCAGCCATTTGGTGACAGCGGGGGAAGCGCTGCGCCTTGGCGCCGCCGCCGGGGTGGCACCCGAAGCGCTTCTGCCCGTGCTGAATGGTGCCTCTGGCCGTTCCGCGGTGACCGAGGTGAATTGGCCGCGCTGGATCATCCCCGGCACATTCGATTCCGGCTTCAGCGCCGGGCTGATGCGTAAGGATGTTGGGCTAGCTTTGGCCTTGGCGCGGGAATTGGACGTGCCGCTGGAGGCAACAGGCCGCGCCGCCCTGCTCTGGCAGGAATTACGCGAAGCCGTGCCGGATGAAGCTGATTTCAACCACCTTTCAGCCGCGATCCTTGCAGGAGCCAAGCCATGAAATCCTTCGACGCCAAAAGCATCATCGCCGAGGAAGTCGCAGCGCTTCTGGGTGGGCGGGCCGGCAGCCTGGTGGATGGCGAGATCATCGCCGGCGATGGCGCGAAGATCACCCTGCAAGACCCCGCTACTGGTGATGCGCTACTTGAATATAACAGTGCCGGCCCTGCATTGGTCGCGCAGGCCGCAAGCGGCGCAGCCCGCGCCCAAGGGATCTGGCAAGGCTTGAGCGGTGCCGAACGCGGGCGCCGGCTTTGGGCCATGGCGCCCCTTCTGCGCCAGGTCGCCGAAAGTCTCGCGCGGTTGGAATCCGCGCAAACCGGCAAGCCCTTGCGTGATGCGCGGGCAGAAGTCGCGCGTGTTGCGGAAATGGCGGAATATTGGGCCGGCTGGTGCGACAAAATTGAAGGCCGCATCATCCCGGTACCCTCTGGCCATACGGTCATGGTGCGGCGGGAAGCGCTTGGCGTCGTGCTGGCCATCACGCCCTGGAATGCGCCCATTTTCACCGCCGGCTGGAATGTCTTACCCGCCCTTGCAGCGGGCAATGCGGTCCTGCTGAAGCCATCCGAATTCACGCCACTGACGTCACTCGCGCTTGGGCTGATTGCGGAGCAGGCCGGTCTGCCGCGTGGCTTGTTCCAGGTGCTGGCCGGGCCAGGGCAGGGGACAGGGGCGGCACTGCTCGCCGCGCCGGAAATCGCCAAGGTGGTTTTCGTGGGTGGTGTGGCGGCGGGCCGCGCCGTTGCCGCAACTGCCGCCGCACGCGGCGTGCCCACCGTGCTGGAACTTGGCGGCAAAAGCGCCAATATCGTTTTCGAAGATGCTGATTTCGCCTCCGCCATCCAAGGCGCGCAGCAGGCGATTTACGCGGGCAGCGGGCAATCCTGCGTGGCAGGCTCAAGGCTTTTGGTGCAGCGCAGCCTGCATGATCGTTTCATTGCGGCACTTGCGGAAGCACAGCGCCGCATTCGCCTGGGCGATCCCTTGGATGCCGCAACGGAAATGGGGCCGGTCGCCAATGCGCGACAATTCGCCCATGTGCGGGAATTGCTCGCCGCTGGCGCCGCTTCAGGTGCCTCGGTGCTGGCGGCGGAAAGGCCCGCCGCGCTGCCGGAACGCGGCTTTTGGGTGCCGCCCACCTTGCTCGCCGGGCTTTCCAATGAGGCCCGCCCAGCGCGGGAAGAAATCTTTGGCCCCGTGGTCGCTGCCATCCCCTTTGATGATGAGGCCGAGGCGATCACGCTTGCCAATGCCACGCCCTTTGGCCTCGCTGGCGCAGTCTGGACCCGTGATTTAGGCCGGGCGCATCGCGTGGCGGCAGCGGTCAGGGCAGGGACCTTTTGGGTGAATGGCTACCGCACCATTCACGTTTCCGTACCCTTTGGCGGCTTTGGCGCTTCGGGCCATGGGCGGTCTTCCGGGCAGGAAGTCTTGGCGGAACTGACGCAAAGCAAGGCAATCTGGATCGATACTGCCCAGCAACCGGCTTTGGGCTTCGGCCATAAGCCGGGCTAGAGCATTTTCAAGCCAAGCGGAATCGCTTGGCGGCTCGGAAAATGCGATCAAACAAGGGCTTAGAGCGTGTCGCATCAACGAAGGTGAAGATAACACGCTCTAACGCCAAACAGCGCTTGCGCGCACGCCTGTAAGCAGGTCAGATGACAGAAATGTACAAAACGGGGGCTCTTATGCAGCGTCGTGATATCTTCAAGGCGGGGGCGGCATTGGCGGCGGGATCAAGCCTGCCTAATTTCGCCATTGCCCAGCCAGCACAGAACCGCGTGCTGAAAATGGTGCCGCAGGCAAACCTCACCAGCCTCGATCCCATTTGGACCACGGCCAACATCACCCGCAATTTCGGCCATATGGTGTTCGACACGCTTTATGGCATGGATGCGCAATTCCGCCCGCAGCCGCAAATGGCGGC
>CAIMVB010000213.1 GCA_903844785.1 uncultured Rhodospirillales bacterium
GCACTCACGCGCATGATGCGGCGGGAATAGAACTGGCCCGCAACGTGAGCCAGTTTTCGTGAACAACCTCAGCGCCAGCCGGCGCGCTGCATGATGCGCAGCGCCTCAGGCGCCAGCGCGCCATAACGCTGCGCATTCAATTGATCGGCGCGGAAACTGCCAAGCGCGGTCAGCGCCGGATGCGGTGCCACCCCTGCCACCACGGGATATTCGAAATTGCCATTGGCGAATAATTCCTGCGCCCGCTGACTTGAAAGATATTCAATGAAGCGCAGCGCACTGGCCTGATTGGCCGAAGACCGCACAACCCCGGCGCCCGAGACATTCACATGCGTCCCGCGATCCCCTGCGCCCTGATTGGGGAAGATCACGCCAATCCGATCATACAGCGCCTTTTCCTGTGCATTGGCCGAAGCACCGAAGCGCGCCAGATAGTAGGTATTGGCAATGGCCATGCGCCCGACGCCAGCCGCCACCGCCTGGAATTGCGGCGTATCCCCACCCTGCGGCGGACGCGCCATATTCGCCACCACGCCGCGCGCCCAGGCTTCCGCTGCTTCCGCGCCATTGGCCAGCAGAAGGCTTGCCATCAGTGACGTGTTATACGGATGTGCCGCCGCGCGTATCAGGATTTGGCCACGATAAACGGGCAGCGCCAGATCCTCATACCGCGCCACGCCTGCGGGGGCGCCTTTTTGCTTGTCATACATGATCACGCGCGCGCGGCTGGAAAGCCCATACCATTGCCCATCGGCGGCGCGCAGATGCGCGGGGATGCGCGCCTGCAGGGTCTCGCTCCGCGTTTCGGCCAGAATGCCGGCTTCCACTGCGCGGGCGAGCTTGGCGGCATCCACTGTCAGCAGCACATCGGCGGGGCTATTGGCACCTTCGGATTGGATGCGCGCAATCAACTGATCCGCGTCACCTTCAATCAAGCGAATGCGAATGCCGGATTCCGCCGTGAAGCCCTCATATAGCGCGCGATCCGTATCATAATGGCGCGAGGAGTAGAGATTGAGCGCGCGTTCCTGCGCCGCGACCAGGGCGGGGCTGGCCAAAGGTGCAGCGAAGGGCAGTGCAAGCAGGGAACGGCGACGCATCAGACAAACCTTTCGGAGCGGAGATTTGGGTGGCGGCAGATCAGGATCAAGAATCGAACCGCCACCCCTCGAAATTCTAGCCGCGCCCCGGCCTCAGGCCCATGCAGATCGGGCGGGGCAGCCCTGCGCCCCCGCCCCTTGAGAGAGAATGTAACGCGGCTTGTTGCCGAATCCCGTTACATTCAGCCTTGCAAGCCGCGCAGGAATTTCGCCCGCGCCCCGCCGCCCGCCATCAGGAAGGCATGGTCTGAACCGCTCAGCAGGAAGCGCGCGCCAAGGGCGATGTAATCCGGCGCGACTTTTTCATCATAAACGCCGCCCATGCCCATGACCTTGCCATGTGCCTTGCAGGCCGCCGCCACCTTGGCATAGGCGGCGCGCACATCCGGATGCCCGATCTGCCCGGCAATACCCATGGAGGCAGTCAGGTCCGATGTGCCGATCATCAGGCAATCCACCCCCGGCACGGCAGCGATAGAATCCGCATTCGCGACCGCTTCCGGCGTTTCGATCATGACCGTCACCATGATCTGTTCGTTCAATTCCTTCTGCGCCGCGGCGGTATCGGAAACCTGGAAGCCATATTGCGCCGGCGGGCCGCCCCAGGAACGCTCACCCAAAGGCGGATAGCGGAAGGCGCGCACCACATCGCGGGCTTCATCCGCATTATCAATATGCGGCACCACCACACCCATGGCGCCATTATCCAGGCAGCGCGTGCCTTCAAACAGCGCATCCTTGCAGCAGCGCACCATGGGCGTGACGCCCTGCGAAAGTGCCGCCATGGCCATCCGCGTCGCGTCATCCACGCTCATCGCACCATGTTCCATGTCAATGAACAGCCAATCAAAGCCCGAAGCCGCGGCAATCATGCCGACAGCCGGGGTGCGCAGATGATGCACGCCAAAACCAAGGGCGAGTTCACCCTTTTCCAGGCGACGACGCGCGAAATTAGGAGCGATAGGCATGGTGTTTCCCCAAATGAGTTGATGGCCGAAGCGCAGCATGCGGGGGCGGGCGGGTCAATCCTGCCCGATCAATGCCAGGGCGGTTTCCAGCCGATCCGCTTCTTCGGCCGGCTTGTCGCGGCGGATGCGCGCAATGCGTGGAAAGCGGAGCGCGACACCCGATTTATGCCGCGTGCTGCGCTGCGCTGCATCAAAAGCCACTTCCAGCACCAACGCCTTTTCCACTTCCCGTACCGGGCCGAAGCGGTCCACCGTATTGTTCCTGATCCAGCGATCAAGCCAAACCAATTCTTCATCCGTATAGCCGGAATAGGCCTTGCCGATCGGCACCAATTCGCCATCTTCGCGCCAGACGCCGAAGGTGTAATCCGAATAGAAGCTGCTGCGCTTGCCATGGCCGCGCTGTGCATACATCAGCACCACATCAAGCGTGAGCGGCGCGCGCTTCCATTTCCACCATTGGCCCTTCACGCGGCCAGGCAGGTAAGGGCCATCGGCGCGCTTCAGCATAAGCCCTTCAATCGCCGCATCGCGAGCACCTTCGCGTAAGCCTTGCAATTCGGCAATTTCGCTGAAGGTGATGATGCCTGAAAGATCCATGCGCGGCGGTTGCTGGCGCTGATACCAAGCTTCCAACCGTGCCCGCCGTACTGAGAAGGGCAGGGGGCGCAAATCCTCATCCCCTTCAAACAACATGTCGTAAAGGCGGATGCCCACCGGATAATCGCGCTGCATTTTGGCAGTCACGCTTTTGCGGTTGAGCCTTTGTTGCAGATCAGCAAAGGGCGCCACTTCACCATCCCGCAGCACCAGCAATTCGCCATCCAGCACGGCGTGGAAATCAAGCCCATTCATCATTTCTGGAAAGCTTGCGGAGATATCCTCAGCGCCGCGACTCCATAGGCGTTGGCCGCCGGGCCCCGCGCTGAGTTGCACGCGAATGCCATCCCATTTCCATTCAGCGCGATAGGCGCTGGGATCAAGTGCCGCGAGATCAGCTTCTTCCAGCGGATGGGCCAGCATCAGGGACCGAAAGATGGGGGTGGATTTTGGATCCGGCCGCGCTGCCTTGCCTTCCAGCCAGGCGAAAAGTGGCTCATAGGGCGGGGCGATGGCGTGCCAGGCTTCTTCAATGGCTTCCACCGCTTCGCCAGACCATTCAGCGAGTGCCACACGGGCAAGCCGGGCGGAGACGCCAACGCGCAAGCCGCCTGTCAGCAGCTTGATCAGCGCAAGCCGCCCGGACCCATCCAGCGTATCAAGCCAGCCCGCGATCAGCGCCGGCACTTCTGCTTTCGGCGTGGTTTCAAGGGCGGCGATGATATCGGAAAGCGCCGGCGGCGGCGCATTCACGCCTGCGCGTTTCGGCCAAATTAATGCAATGGTTTCAGCAAGATCGCCGACATAATCATAGGAAAGCCGGAACAATTCAGCGTCCACCCGCGCCATGGTGATTTCCCTGAGCATGGCGGGTTTGGCAGTGCCAAGCTTCAGGCTTTCCGTAATGGCGGCCAAGCCCAGGCCACGTTCCGGGTCTGGCTGGCCGGCAAACCATTGGCCAAGAAGCGCGAGTTTGGCATTCCGCCCGGGGGAGAAGACCAGCCTTTCCAGCAATTCAGCGAAGGCGGGAAGGGTCATGGCGGGCGCGGTTCCGGTTCCATCCGTCCTATATGCGCATGTACGTGCTGTGCTGCCAGATCCTGGCTTGAGCATGGCGGCCAGTTGGTGCTGGTATGGGTGGCAGATCAATGATCCGTTTCAGTCACCAAATCGCCGGACACATGCCGATACCGAAGATTATTCACCAAACCTTCCCTGCGCGCCGCGATATGCCAGAATTTCTCGTGGAAAATGCGCGGAAGTTGCAGGCAATGAACCCGGGCTGGCAATATCGGCTTTATGAAGACGCCGATTGTGCGCGTTTCATTCGTGATAATTACGATGTGGCTACTGAGCGGCTTTTTAAGGCGATCCATCCCCACTACGGGGCCGCCCGCGCCGATTTTTTCCGCTATTTGCTGCTTTATCGGTTGGGCGGCGTATATCTTGATATCAAATCGGGCTGCAGCGTACCTTTGGATAGTATTCTGAAGGAAAATGATGAATTTCTGCTATCCCATTGGCGTCATCCGCAGGATGGATACCACCCGGCATTCGGCGTTACTGCGGAACTTCAGCAGTGGCACATTATGGCGTCTGCCGGACACCCCTTGCTTGCGGCAGTGATCGCGCAGGTTTCAGAAAATTTGCGTCAATATGATCCACTGCGCCAAGGGGTTGGTAAACTAGCCGTGCTGCAGGTGACCGGCCCTATTGCCTATACACGCGCCATCATGCCTTTACTGCCAGACCATCCACATCGTTTTTTCGAAGCCGAGGCAATGGGCGTTACCTATTCAGTCACGCCAATTCGTCACGACAAGATTTTTCGCAAACATTATTCAAAGCAAACACGGCCTTTGATTCGCTTTGCCGATGTTCGGAAGAATTATCTCTCGCCACAGATCATTCCCTTGATGTTGATGTACATGAACGGCCGCTTCTACAAATTTTTGCGCAAAACCACCAGCGATCTGCGCCGTTGGCGCTAGGGTTGCGCGTACCAAGAAAATTTTTGCGCCGCAGCATAAGCGCGTTCTTCCGCAAGATTGATGCCGCTGTCCCGATACCAGGGAAGGTGGCGCGCGGTGAAATCCCCGGCAACACGCACCGCGCGATAGAAACCGGCCTTCTTTCTTGTGAAGAACTTCTTGTTATACAAGGCAAAAGTCGTATCAATATCCGCTCTGTAGATCGGATCGCCTGCTTTGGTGGTTGCTATCTGCTGCTGCCAGAACTGGCTCTCCCAAGAAACAATGTCATGGCTTTGGCCTTTCACATTTACGGTTATATCGCGGAAGGCGTGGTGGTCTTGGATTTTTAGCGCAAAGCCCGCCTTGCCGATCTGATGTTCTTCGGTCAGACCCGCCAGGGTTTGCAGAAAATCAGGCGGCAGGCGTGGGTTGAATTGAATATCAGGGTCTGTCACGCAGAAAATCTGCGGCAAGCGGAGATAGAAAAACCAATTCCGTGCAAAATATTTTGGACCAACATTGCGCCTTAGCCGAATGACGTTGGCTTTGCTCTCCATGGCATCAAGCAACTGCCGCATTTCGGCGGAGCTAGAGGCATTATCAATCAGAATAATGCGCGAAAGACCAAGGCCAAGAAGCTGATCGACCATCATGCGGCAATAGGATGGGTTGTTGAAGGTGGGGATGAAGATGGGGATGTTCTGGACGGCCCGTTTGCTAACAGGACTTATCGCGAGCTTTCTAAAAAGCAAATACTTTCTCTCATTCTATGAAATCTTATGTGATAGTGTGGCGCACAATAGAATATTTCGGCAATACTTGGGTTTATTATTTTGAATAAAAGATCTTAATCAATATTTCTTTCGGGATAATCTCTGGGAAAAGAGCGCGGGCAATGGATTTGCAATGATTGCGTAAAATAAATAGAAAGATTTATCCATAATCCGTCTCCGGTTCTCAATTCTCATGGCCCAACCCCTTTTCACTATCTGCACCCTGATGACCAATCAGGCGCAATACGAGGAGATGCGCGCCAGCTTTGTTGCCAAAGGCTTCCAGGAAGAAGAGACAGAGTTTTTGTGCCTGGATAATACTGATGGAAATCGTTGGGACGCATTCTCGGGCATCGCCCTCTTCATGACGCAGGCAAAGGGGCGTTTCTTGATCATTTGTCATCAAGATATTCGCTTGATTGATAGCAGAACCCAGCTTTGTGAAAAGCTCTCTGAACTTGATACCCTTGATCGCTTTTGGGCGCTGGCTGGAAATGCCGGCGGGACTGTCGCTGGGGGGATAGCCACCCGCATTTCTGATCCACATGGCGAAGATCAACGTCGGGGAAGTTTTCCGGCTAAAGCCGTAAGCCTTGATGAAAATTTCATCCTGCTACGGCGTGATACGCCCATAGGGATTTCCGCCACCTTATCAGGTTTTCACTTCTACGGGACGGATTTATGCCTGCAAGCACGCTTCGCGGGTCGTAGTGCCTGGATCATCGATTTTCACCTGCGACATTTAAGTGCCGGGCGGGTGGACCGTTCTTTTTATCTCGCCCAGCAGGCTCTACAGTCGCACTATAACGCACTTCTCTCCCGCCCTTGGAAAATCCGTACTACCTGTACGCGTTTAAATTTGGGTCACTCGTTGGGAGGGCTTGTTCGGCAGTGGTTTGCAAATCGCCGATTGGCGCGCCGCTTGAACCAAGCGCCGTAATTTTGCGTCCTAATCCGCAGAAGACTCCTCATCCTCCTCCCCCCGCCCAATCAAATTCAGCGCGCGCCCCCTAATGCCGGTAAGGCCAAGCGCATGGATCAACGCATCTTCGCGCCCATGCGTCACCCAAACCTCTTGCGCGCCGGTCTCCCCGCAGGTTGCCAGCAATTCATCCCAATCCGCGTGATCGGAAATCACCAGCGGCAATTCCACGCCGCCTTGGCGTGCGCGCTGCCGCACGCCCATCCAGCCCGAGGCATTGGCCACCACCGGTTCCGCCAAGCGGCGCGCCCAGCGATCCGCAATGGCGGAAGGTGGCGCCAGCACAATCGCACCCTTCAGCGCATCCTTGCGCGCCACCGTTGCAGGCAGCAGCGGGCCGAGCGGCACGCCCAATGCCTCATAAACAGCGCAAAGCCCCTGATGCGC
This sequence comes from uncultured Rhodospirillales bacterium, assembly GCA_903844785.1. Classification (GTDB taxonomy): domain Bacteria; phylum Pseudomonadota; class Alphaproteobacteria; order Acetobacterales; family Acetobacteraceae; genus Neoroseomonas. The sequence continues at coordinate 6,784 of CAIMVB010000213.1, forward strand.
GCCATGCAAATGGATGGGCTGGTCATATCCCGCCGCACGCAACATGCGGATCAAGCGCTGACTTTTGCCGAGCGCGTAGCAGCCAATCACATGGGTGCGTTCCGGGAAAAGTGCGGCTGAACGCAAAAGCCGCGCAATCTCCCCCATCGCATCCGGGTGACGAAACACGGGCAAAGCAAAGGTCGCTTCCGTGATGAAGACATCGCAGCGCTCAACCTCAAAAGCCGCACAGCTTGGATCGGCGCGGCGCTTGTAATCGCCGGAAACCACCACGCGGCTGCCCTGCCATTCCAGCGCGATCTGCGCCGAACCAAGCACATGCCCCGCCGGCCGCAGCCAGAGCTTCACGCCATTGATGGTGATCACTTCCCCATAACGCAGCGCCTGTTGCGTTGCCCCCGCGCGGCCTTCACCCAAGCGCGCCGTCATGATGGCGAGCGTTTCCGGCGTGGCCAGCACCGCTTCATGGCCTGGGCGCGCATGATCCGAATGGCCATGGCTGACCACGGCGCGATCCACGGCGCGCAGCGGGTCAATGAAAAACCCACCCGGTTCGCAGAACA
>CAIMVB010000214.1 GCA_903844785.1 uncultured Rhodospirillales bacterium
ATGCTCAATTCCCCAACCGCTCCAATATCGCCGGCACATGCACCTGATCGCCCTTATAGTTCCCGGTCAGGGCATACATCACCAGATTGGTGCCGAACCGATAGGCCAGCACGCGCTGCCGCGCGCCGCCCGGAATCGTCGCATGCGGGTGCTGGCCATTGCGGTCCATCGCCCAGGCCGCCGCCCAATCATGCCCGCCTAAAATCACCGGGCTCACGCTGTCATTGGCGCGGTCTTGATCGCGCGCCACCCAAACCTGCCCGCCCGCGAAACGCCCCGGCAATTCATTCAGCAGATAAAAGGCGCGGTTCAGCACATGGTCTTCCGGCACCGGCACCAGCGGCGGGATCGCCAAATCCCGTGTCACGCGCCGTAGCGCCGCCCGCGCGCCTGCGGCCATGCCCTCGCCCGATCCCTGGTCGCGCGTATCCATCAGAATAATGCCGCCCTGGCGCATGAAGTCATTCAAAGCGGCCAGCGCAACCGCACTCGGTGTTGGCGCATCGGGCAGGATTGGCCAATAGACCAAGGGGTAGAAGGAAAGATCATCCTGCCCTGGCCGCACACCCTGTGGTTCGGCTAAAGCCGCCGCGGTGCGGCGATTGACGAAATCGGCAAGCCCCGCAAGGCCGCTCCGAGATATCTCATCCACCGCCGCATCGCCGGTGACGATGTAAGCAAGCCGCGTAGCAAGGGCCGCGCTGCCATCAGCGCCCTGCGCCATGCCAAGCCCCGGCGCCAAAGCGCCGATCACCACCAAGGGCAGCGCCCAGCGCCGCGGTCGCCACAGCCCCCTCAGGCCCAGGGCCGCGATCAATTCCACCAAAAACAAAGCCAGCGCCGCCGCCAAAAGCCATGGCCCCAAATCGCGTTCTGCCGCAGCACCACCCAAAGCCTCCACCCTGGTTGAGGCCGGCGGGGCCGCCATCAGCCGCGGTGCCGGCAGATGAGTCGCAAGGTTGAGCGCGCGGCGAAAGGCCGCCTCCCCCACCGCGCCCGCCGGCCCATACCAGCCGGGCGGGTTGCGCGGGGAAGCGCGGGCCTCATCCAAGCCGCGCGCGGCAATCGGCGCGGCGCCGGCAGGGGGCGCGCCAAGCCGGCCAAAACCATCCAGGGTTTCCAAGGGGGCAAGCGCCTGATCCGCCTCACCCGCCGCAACGCCGGCGGAAAGTGCCACCAACCGGCGCAGCATTTCGACGAAAAGCCCGGAAAGCGGCAGGTTGGACCATTCCGCCTGGGCAGTGATGTGAAACAGCACAACCCGCCCCGCGCCCCGGCTTTCCGCTGTGACCAAAGGCGTGCCATCGGCCAGCCGCGCCCAGCTGCGTTCCGCGAGGCGCGGTGAAGGCTCAGCCAAGACCTGCCGTTCAATGGTGACCTCGGGCGTCGGGGTCAGCCCGGCGAAGGGCGAATGATCCGGGAAGGGGGCGAGCGTCTGCGGCTTTTCCCAGGTCAGCATGCCGCCCAATTGGCGTTCACCAGCGCGCAAGGGGACCGGTAGAAGATTATCCTGCTTCGCCGCCAGGCGCGGCCCGGCGAAGCGGATCAGCGTGCCGCCAGCGCGCACCCAGGCTTCCAGCGCCTCACGCTCCTTCGGATCGGCCAATTCACGATCCGCCAGGATCAGCACGGAAAGCCGCCGGGCCAGCAGCGCTTCCGGCGTGCCGCGGCGAAGTTCGGCGAAGGGGTCGAGCGCGCGCAGCAGATAAAAAAGCGGGCCGATCAGCGGCGCGTCGGCGCCGGTATCCTCAGCCGCGGCAAGCCCCACCGGGCGGCGGCGGAAGCTTTCATCCAGCAGGAACACCCCAGCCGCACCGGCTTCCGGTTCCAGTTCCAGCCGCACCACCTGGTTGCGAATTTCGCTTGGGAGTTGGAGCACCGCCTCGGCCATGGTGGCACCCGCGGGCAGGGCCAGCTCCACCCGCGCGAGGCTGGCGCCATCCCCGCCGCGCGCGAGGATCGCGGCTTGGCCGGGCAAAGCCACCGGGGCTTGGGTCAGCTTGAGCCGCAGCCTATCCCCTTCCAAAATGGGCGGCGCCAGCAGCCGGCGCGGTTCGGCAGGGGCATGGATCAGCGTGAGCGGCCCGGCTTCGGCCAAGGCGGCAAGGAAGGGCGCCGCATCCTCGCCCGCGCCATGTTCCAGACCATCGGTCAGGAACAGGCTTTCAAAGCCGCCCGGGTTCGCGGCGCGTAGCGCCTTCACTGATGCCAGCGCCGCCGCCCGATCCGGCACCCAGGGTTTCGGGCGCAGTACGGCGAGCCGCACAGCGGCTTCCTCGGCGGGCAGGAAGGCAAGTGGGTCAGCTTCGCCCTGTTGCGGGGCGGTGGCCAGCAGCGCCACAGGGCGCGCTTCGCGCTTGGCGGCCTCCAGAATGCCCTGCGCCGCCGCCATGCGGCGCGCCCAATCCGGCGCGGCGGCCCAGCTATCATCCAGTACCAGCAAAAGCGGGCCGGATTGGCCGGTGCCGGCATTGGGCTGCCAAATCGGCCGCGCGAGGCCCAGAATGATCAGCGCCGTCACCAGTAGCCGCAGCAGCAAAAGCCACCAGGGGGTGCGGGCAGGTGTGGCTTCCTGCGGCGCAAGCTCCCGCAAAATGCGGGTTGGCGGGAAGATTTGCCGCTTCGGCGCCGGAGGCGTCACGCGCAGCAGCCACCACAGCACCGGCAGCGCCGGCAGCGCCAGCAAAAGCCAAGGGGCAGCGAAGCCTATCGGGCCGAGGGTCAGCATCAGCCGGCCTCTAGCCGCTGAAACAGGGCAAGTAGCGCCAATTCCGGCGGCTGATCCGTGCGATGGTTGGCGAAACTCCAGCCGAGTGAAAGCGCCAGCGCTGCCAAGCCTTCGCGATGCAGCGCGAGTGCCGATTGATAGGCGCCGCGCAAGGCCTCTGTGCGCGGAATGGGGGCCGGGGCGCCGCCCGAGGGGTCTTCAAAACGGATATGCCCGGCGAAGGGCAGGGTTTCCTCAGCGGGGTCGAGGATTTGCAGCAAATGGCCACGCAGGCCTTGCGCCGCCAAGGCTGAAAGCTGGGCGCGGGTTTCATCCAAGGGGGCGAGGAAATCGCTGAACAGCACGGCGCGCGCATGGCGCGGCAGGCGCGGATCGGTGGGTTGGGCCGCCTGTTCCGGCAGAAAACTTGCCAAGGGCGCCAGCGCGGTACGGCCAATAAAGGCGCGCGGCGCCCCGAAGCCGCGTACCCTTTCCCCGCCGCGCAACAGCAAGGCGGCAAGGGCCAAAAGCAAAGTTTCCGCCCGTTCCTGCTTGCTGGGCAAGGTATCGCGGCTGCGCCAGGCCATGCCCGGCCCGCGCGCTGACCACAGGGCCACGGTTTGCGCCGCTTCCCATTCGGTCTCCCGAATGAACACCCGGTCAGACCGCGCCGATTGCCGCCAATCCACGCGGCTTGCGGCATCGCCCGGCAGATAGGGGCGGAATTGCCAAAACGCGTCCCCCTGCCCTGCCCGGCGCCGGCCATGCACACCCTGCATCACCGTCGCTGCGATGCGCTCCGCCCGCACCACCAAAGGCGGCAGACGGGCGCCGAGAGCCTCGGCCCGCGCGGTGACGGCAAGCGGGGCCGCTTCAGCCAAGGTCAGCCTTCAGCGCGGCGATCACATCGGCAAGCTTCGCCCCTTCCGCCCGCGCGGCAAAATTCAGCGCCATGCGGTGCCGCAGCACTGGTTCGGCCAGGGCCAGAACATCATCCACTGAAGGCGAAAGCCGCCCATCCAGTACAGCGCGGGCACGGCTGGCCAGCATCAGCGCTTGCGCCGCGCGGGGGCCGGGACCCCAGGCGAGGCTTTCGCGTACGACAGAAAGGCTTGCGGTTTCAGGCCGGGCGCCGCGCACCAGGCGCAAAATGGCGTCCAGCACCTTCTCCCCAACCGGCATGCGGCGGATCAGGGCTTGCGCGGCCATCAACTCGGCAGCGGTCAAAGCCTGGGGTGGCGGCGCTTCCGGCGCGCCGGTGGTCGCCAGCAGCATGGCGCGTTCGGCGGCCTCATCCGGGTAACTTATCGCGATTTCCAGCAGAAAGCGGTCCAATTGCGCTTCCGGCAGGGGGTAGGTGCCTTCCTGTTCAATCGGGTTTTGCGTCGCCAGCACATGAAAGGGCTGCGGCAAGGGGTGAATTTCCCCGGCAATCGCCACGCGCTGTTCCTGCATGGCCTGCAACAGCGCCGATTGCGTGCGCGGCGAGGCACGGTTGATCTCATCCGCCATCAGCAATTGGCAGAAGATCGGCCCCTTCAGGAAGCGAAAGCCGCGCCTTCCATCGGCCTGGTCTTCCAGTACCTCACTGCCCAGAATATCGGCCGGCATCAGATCGGGCGTGAATTGCACCCGCTTGGCATCCAGCCCCATCACCCGGCCCAGCGTTTCCACCAGCTTGGTCTTCCCCAGGCCCGGCACCCCCACCAGCAGCACATGCCCGCCCGAGAGCAGACCGATCAGGCTTTGTTCCACCACATCGGCCTGCCCATAGATGGCCGAACCGATGGCGGCCCTGACGCCGGCCAGCTTTTGGCCCAGTTTTTCCACTTCCTGCACCAGGAATGCAGCTTCTTCAGCCTCAGCACCTTCACGCATGCGGGATAGGCTCCCTATATTCACATCGGTTGGTTTCGGGACTCGCCCCCGCCTTTGATGAGGTTGGGTGGCAGGTGGCCTCACGGCAAGGGTAGAGCAAAGATTATGGCTTTCCAGGATGCGGCGAAAGGACGAAATCACGCGCATAGCGATGTGATGGAAGGGCGCGCGCCGCGCCAGCGGCATGATTCCGGTGATTTGGCCATCCGCATCGCGCGCGACGGCACCTGGTATTACCGGGGCAGCCCGATCGCGCGCAAAGAAATGGTCTGCCTGTTCGGTTCTGTCCTGAAGCGCGGCGCCGATGGGTCCTATATCCTGGAAACCCCGGTTGAGCGTGGCCGGATTGAGGTGGAGGACGCGCCCTTCATCGCTGTTGAACTGTTCTGGCGCGATTGTGATTGCGGCGATGGCGCTCCGCGCCAATGCCTGAGCTTCCGCACCAACCTGGATGAAATGGTGACCGCGGATGCCGAACACCCGATCCGCGTGCACCTGGACCCCGTGAGCCGCGAACCGCGCCCCTACATCACCGTGCGTCCGGGGCTGGAGGCGCGGATCAATCGCGCCGTGTTTTATGAATTGGTGGCGCTGGCCCAGGCCGAGATGATTGATGGCCGCAAAGTGCTTGGCGTTTGGAGCGAGGGAATGTTCTTCCCCATAGACGAAGCACCGATTTTGGATGCGCCAGAGGCGTGAGCGGGGCGCTGGCCTTTCCGCTGACCGTCGCCGCGCTACAAGCGCGCATTGCTGATCCGGCCAGGCTGCGCGCCGATCGGCCCGCACCGCGCGAGGATGCGGAACGCGCCGCGCGCGCCGGCGGGCGCATGACGCCTGCGGCGGTGCTGGTGCCGCTGGTGCTGCATCCGGAACCAACCGTGCTGCTGACCTTGCGTTCTGCTGATCTTAAGGCCCATGCCGGGCAGGTTTCCTTCCCTGGTGGGCGGTTGGAGGAAGGCGAAACCCCGATAGCGGCAGCACTGCGCGAAGCCGAGGAAGAAATTGGCTTGCATACCGGCCTGCCCGAAATTGTCGGCGAATTGCCGCCACTGCTGACCGGCACCGGGTTTATCATCACGCCCGTGGTGGCGCTGCTGCGCCCACCCTTTTCGCTGAACCCCCATCCCGGGGAGGTGGCGGAGACTTTCGAATACCCGCTGTCGCATGTGACCGATCCCGCCAAGCCTGAGCGGCGCTCACGCGAATTTCGTGGTGAGACGCGCGAATTCTGGGTCTGGCCGCATGATCGCCATTATATCTGGGGGGCGACCGCTTCCGTGCTGGTGACGCTTGCTTCCGTATTGCGCGAAGATTGAGCGTTTTGCGGGTTTGCTAGCCCGGTCTTAGGATCACTGCGTGCCCTATTTGATCGAAGCCCTGCTGTTTCTGGCGCCCTTCGCGGCCTTCCTGATCTGGCGCCGGTTGAATCCGGGGCGGGAGCCAGGGGCCGTGCTACTGGCGCTCGCCGGATGCGGCGCGGCGCTGATGCTGGCGGGCGCCGTTTGGTATGGGCTGTCGCGCGCCAGCGCGCCGGGTTCGAAATATGTCCCCGCCCGCATTGACGGCACCGAAATCACGCCCGGCCATATGGAGCCGCGCCGATGACTGCCTTTGCATCATTACCGGATTTTCTGCGTGCGCCAGCAACGGCGAAGGTGCTGGACGCTTTGCCCGGTAGCCGTGCCGTGGGCGGTGCGGTGCGCGATGCTTTGGCGGGGCTGCCGGTGGCGGATGTGGATGTCGCCGCGCCCTTTCCGCCGGAAGAAATCATGGCGCGTTTGCTGGCCGCCGGCTGCAAGGTGTTCGAGACGGGCCTGGCGCATGGCACGGTGACTGCGGTTTGGGATCATCAGCCGATTGAAGTGACGGCCCTTCGCCGCGACGTGCTGACTGATGGCCGCCACGCCGAAGTGGCCTGGACCACAGATTGGCGTGAAGACGCCGCGCGGCGCGATTTCACCATGAATGCCATGTCGCTTGGTGCAGATGGCGTGCTGCATGATTATTTCGGCGGGCGCGATGATTTGGCGCGCGGGAGGGTGCGTTTTGTGGGCGACCCCGCAACGCGCTTGGCCGAGGATTATCTACGCTTGCTGCGCTTCTTTCGCTTCCAGGCGCGCTACGGCAAGGGCGCCCCTGATGCTGCGGCTTTGCACGCGATACACGAAGCCATCCCCGGCCTTGCGCGGCTTTCCGTTGAGCGCATCTGGATGGAAATCAAGCGCATCCTGATGGTGGCGGAACCCGCGCCAACACTTGCGCTGATGGCGGAGCTTGGCGTGCTGCCGGCGATCCTGCCGGAAATTGCTGCGCCGGATATTAATTGCCTTGCGCGGCTTGTGGCGCTTGGCGCGCCGGCGGAACCCTTGCTGCGATTGGCCGCGCTTGGCGGTGCGGCGCCGGGTCTTGCTGCGCGGTTGAAGCTTTCAAGCGCCGAGGCACGCGCACTGCGCTTTCTGCAAGAAGCTGCGATACCCAACGCGGAAATTGACGCGGCAGGCTTTCGTCGCTGGCGCGCGCGGCATGATGCGGTAGCCTTGGACATACAGGAAGCCGCGCTATGGTTAGCGGATGCACAGGGTGGCGCGGTACCTTTGCGCGCCGCGCTGCGTGCTGCTTTGCACGCCGAAGCTGCGCCGGTTTTTCCCTTGCAGGGGCGTGATCTTTTGGTGGAAGGCGCCGCGCCCGGCCCGGCGCTTGGCGCGTTATTGGCCAAGCTTGAAGATTTTTGGATCGCGGGCGGCTGCGTGGCAGACCACGCAGCCTGTCTGGCGGAAGCGCGGCGGCTAATGGCGCCGTAAAAAGGCTATTTCGGCAGTACCGCCTGCAAGGAAGTCCGCACATGCACCGCCGCTGGCCCAGGCGCGGCGAGCGCTTCGGCAAGCTTCGGCATATCCGCATCCGTTTCAATGCGCGTCACCGGCACACGGAACGCCGCGCACCAGGCGGCGAAATCCGGGTTTTCCAGGCTGGTGCCACTCACGCGGCCGGGATGGGCGCGTTCCTGATGGATGCGGATGGAGGCATAGGAACCGTTGTCAGACAGAATCATCTTGAGCGGCACGCCACGCGCCACCGCCACCGCGAATTCTCCGCCGGTCATGAAGGCGCCTCCATCACCCACCAGCGCAATCACCTGGCGGTTGGGATGGCGCAGCGCTGCGGCAACACCCGCAGGCACGCCAAAGCCCATGGAGCCAGCCACCGGCGCCAGCAGGCGGCGCGGCGAAACCCAGGCGATTTTGCGATAGAAGGGTGCGCCGAAAGTGCCGGCATCCAATGCAATCATCGCATCGGGTGCCGCGATTTCACCGATCAGTTTCGCGATGCGCGCAAAGGCCACGCCATCATTATGCGTCGTTGCCGCCACTTGGCTGTCAGCGGCTTGCAAATCGCGCAGCTTTTTGGCCCAGGCACCGCGCGAAGCGGGTGCCGCCGGCTTTTCCGCGCCAAGGGCAGCCAATACCGCGCGCGCATCAGCAGCCACCGCCAATTCAGCCGGGAAATGCCAGCCAAGAAAGCGCGGTTCTGCACAAATATGCGCAAGCCTTTGCCCCGGCGCGGGCCATGTCCAGCCCTGGGTAGTGATGTCGGTCAGTCGCGTGCCAAGCGCCACCACCAAATCCGCATCGGCAAAAGCGGCGCGCTGCGCATCCGGGTTACGCAGGCCAAGATCACCCGCGTAAAGCGCGTGATCATTCGGGAAAAGATCCTGCCGGCGAAAGGAAACCGCGACAGGGGTTTGCCAGGCCTCCGCAAAAGCTAGCAAAGCTTCGCGGCCGCCTTCCGTATCAATGGCATGGCC
>CAIMVB010000215.1 GCA_903844785.1 uncultured Rhodospirillales bacterium
ACGGGCGTTGTGTCTCTGCCGGAAGGCGTTGAGATGGTGATGCCGGGCGATAACGTGTCGATGGATGTGGAATTGATTGCGCCGATCGCGATGGATGAAGGCTTGCGCTTCGCCATTCGGGAAGGTGGCCGCACCGTCGGCGCCGGCGTTGTCGCCAAGATCACGGCGTAATAAAGCTTTGGGGTGGTGAGGTTTCGGCCTTTCCGCCCTTGAGTACTGCGGCTAGGATAGGTTTCGTCCCGGCCGTGTTTAGGGGTGTAGCTCAATTGGCTAGAGCGCCGGTCTCCAAAACCGGAGGTTGGGGGTTCGAGACCCTCCACCCCTGCCAAAGTTTAGTAGCAGCATTTGCGCGGGTGGTGTCCTTCAAGGCCGCCGCCCGGCAATGTTTTCAGGGGTACCGATAGTGGCCAAGCTTGATCCCGCGCAATTCGTTCGGGAAGTCCGCCAGGAAGCCGCCAGGGTGACCTGGCCGTCGCGCAAGGAAACGCTCATCACCACAGGGCTGGTGCTGGGGCTTTCAACCTTGGCCGCGATTTTCTTTCTGGTCGTGGATCAACTGATTCAGTTGGCCATGCGGCTGGTCTTTGGTATCGGCTGAGTAGGGTTTTCAAGGAGGTACGGCACCGTGGCCGATAAGAAATGGTATGTCGTGCATGTCTATTCTGGCTTCGAGCGCAAGATCGCCGAGCAGATCAAGCAGCAGGCTGCGCAAAAGGGCCTGGCGGACAAGTTCGACGAAGTGCTGGTGCCGACCGAACAGGTGGTTGAGGTGCGGCGCGGCCAGAAGGTGGATACGGACCGCAAATTCTTCCCCGGCTATGTGCTGGTGAAGATGGAAATGACCGATGACGCCTGGCACTTGGTGAAGGATACGCCAAAGGTCACCGGCTTCCTCGGCGCCCGCAACAAGCCCCAGCCAGTGCCGGCTTCGGAAGCGGAACGCCTGCTCAAGCAAATGCAGGAAGGTGTGGACAAGCCGCGTAAGCCCGCCGTGATTTATGAAGTTGGCGAACAGGTGCGCGTGGCTGATGGTCCCTTCACTTCCTTCAACGGTGTTGTCGAAGAAGTGGATGAGGAAAAGGGCCGCCTGAAGGTGAGCGTTTCCATCTTTGGCCGTTCTACGCCAGTGGATCTGGAATACGGCCAGGTCGAAAAACTGTAAGTCTTGTGGCAAGGGCTTCGCGGCCCTTGCCGATCTGCCCCCATGCAGCCAAGCCGCGCCGCTGCCCTTGAGAAATTGGCGGCCTTCACGCCCCTGATGGGCCGCGCCTATGCGGAAGGGCGCAATTTTGATCCCGGCCCCGGCAAGCCCGCCCATGTCTCCGCGCTTTCCCCCTTCATTCGCCATCGCCTGATCACGGAACAGGAAGTAGTGGCCGCCGCCATTGCCGCGCATGGCGCAGAGATGGCCGATAAATTCATCCAGGAAGTGTTTTGGCGGAGCTACTGGAAGGGCTGGCTCGCGCAGCGCCCGGCAGTCTGGGCTTCCTATCGCGCCCGTGTCGTGTCGGGCCTGCAAGACCCGCCTGAGGGTTATGCGGCGGCCATTGCCGGGCGCACCGGCATTGCCTGCTTCGATGCCTGGGTGGCGGAGCTTGTTGAGACCGGAACCCTGCATAACCACGCACGAATGTGGTTTGCCAGCATTTGGATCTTCACGCTGCGTCTGCCCTGGTTCCTGGGCGCGGATTTCTTTTTACGGCATTTGCTGGATGGTGATGCGGCATCCAATACCCTTTCCTGGCGCTGGGTCGCGGGGCTCCATACCAAGGGCAAGCATTACGTCGCCCGGGCCGAAAATATCGCGCGCTACACTAATGGCCGTTTCACCCCACATGGCACCTTGCATGAGGCGCCAGAGCCTTTGCAGGAAGCCGATCCCCCCGCGCCGCGCCCGATACCGGCATTGCCAGCCCTGCCGCGCGGCCCGGTGACACTACTGCTGCATGAGGATGATCTGCACCCCGAAAGCCTGGATTTGGCGGGGCAGGCGGTGCGCCGCGTGGTTGGGCTTTGCTGCCCAGCGGCACGTTCGCCCCATGGAGCCTCGCCTTTGGTGCAGCGCTTCACCGAAGGCGCTTTGGAAGATGGCCTGACCCGCGCCGCGCGGCATTTCGGCGTGCCGGCGTCACGCGTGGCGCTTCAGGATTTGCCGGAACTGCTTGCGCGTGATGTTGTGGTCATGCCGGAAGCGCCGGTGGGGTGGCTTGCGGATCCGCTCAGCCCTTACCCGCTTCATCCACTACGCCGCGCTTGGGATGCCGCCTGCTGGCCCTTGGGCGCGCGCGGCTTCTTTGCCTTCCGCCCGCATATTCCGCGGCTTTGTGCTGAGTTGATCGGCTAGCGGCAAGCCGTGGGCAGAGGCCCCAAGCCCCTTTAAATCGCCGCCGGCGCCTTAAAGCCGCCTTCCTTCGCCAAATCCGCGGCGCGCCACAAATACCAGGCGGCGGTGGTGCGAAACGGCGCCCAAGCCTCGCCTATTTCTGCCAGCGCCTTGGGCTTTGGCTGTTCTGGCAGGCCCGCCGCAACACGGTAGCCTTCGCGCACGCCGAAATCATCCACGGGCAGAATATCCGCCCGGCCCAGAGTGAAGATCAGCAGCATCTCCACGGTCCAACGCCCCACACCACGCAGCGCGACCAGCCTTTCAATCAAGGCTTCATCCGAAAGCCGGCGCGCTGCGGCACGGTTGGGGATAACGCCAAGCGCCGCCTTTTCGGCAATGTCACGAATGGCCAACACCTTATTCGCGGAAAGCCCGGCGCCACGCATGGCATCAGGTGTCAGCGCCAGCACCGCATCAGGCGCGGGAAAACCAGGGCCAGGGCAAAGCGCGATGAAACGCCCAAGGATCGCTTCCGCCGCCCGCCCATGCACCTGCTGATGTGCAATGGCGCGCACCAAAGCCTCATAGGGTTGGCGGCGCGCCGGCTTCAGCGTGCACTCACCCACCTGGCGGATAACACGCTTCAGCACGGCATCGCGCCTGAGGTGACGCAATGCCTCAGGCGTGCCGAGGCTCATTGGAAGATGCCATTCATGTTGCAGGGCAAGAAATGACGTTGCCTCAAGGCTGGTTCAGTCAATCTTGATGCCGCT
>CAIMVB010000216.1 GCA_903844785.1 uncultured Rhodospirillales bacterium
GGCGGGCGCATCAATGGCACGGTCTATGACCTTCAGGCGCTGAATGTGCAGGTGCGTTGCGTCTTTACCAATACGGTGCCAACCGATGCCTATCGCGGCGCGGGCCGGCCTGAGACCGCTTATGTGCTGGAACGGCTATTTGACCAAGGTGCCGCGGCCTTCGGCATTGGGCGCGATGAAATCCGCCGGCGCAATTACATCCGCCCGGATCAAATCCCCTACAAAAATGTCGCGGGCAATGTGATTGATTCTGGCCGTTTCGCAGAAACCCAAGATATGGCGATGAAGTTGGCCGATTGGGATGGCTTCGCGGCGCGGCGGGCGGATGCCGCCAAGCGCGGCAAACTCCGCGGCATTGGGCTTGGCTATTTCATTGAAGCCTCTGGCGGGCAGCCTTTTGAATGGGCGCGCGTGGCGCTGACGCCCGAAGGGCGCGCCAAGCTCACGGTTGGCACTTTCAGCCATGGGCAGGGGCATGAAACCGCCTTTGCGCAAATCCTGTCTGAAAAGCTTGGCCTGCCTTTTGATGCCATTGATCTGATCCAAGGGGATTCCGATGTTGTGGTGAAGGGCGGCGGCACGGGGGGCTCTCGATCATCCCAGATGGGCGGTGTCGCGACCAGCCGCGCAGCGACCATGGTGATTGAAAAGGCCAAGCGCATCGCGGCGCATTTGTTGGAAGCGGGCGTTGCGGATATTGAATTCCTCAATAGCCGCTTCAGTGTGGCCGGGACGGATATCGCCACAAGCTGGCCCGCGGTGATCGCCGCCGCGCATGACCCCGCGCGCCTGCCGCCTAATGAAACCCCTGGGCTTGATGAACAACTGACCTATACCCGCGATACGGAATGCAATTTTCCGAATGGTTGTCACGTTGCCGAGGTAGAGGTGGACCCGACAACCGGTGAAGTCACCATCGCCAATTACGCGGCGGTGGATGATGTGGGTGTGCCCATCAACCCTATGCTGGTGCATGGCCAATGCCATGGCGGCATCATGGCCGGGATCGGCCAGGCCATGTTGGAACATGCGCAATATGATCCGGAAAGCGGCCAATTCCTGACCGCGACCTTCCAGGATTACTGCATGCCGCGCGCAGGTGATGCGCCTTCCTTCACGCTTGATCTGAATGTGGTGCCCTGTCCATCCAATGATCTTGGTGTGAAGGGCGCGGGTGAGGGCGGCGCTTGTGGCGCGCCACCTGCCATCATCTCAGCGGTTTGTGATGCGCTTGGCGTGGCGCATGTGGATATGCCGATCACGCCAGAGAGCATCTGGCGTATCGTGCAAGGGAAGCAGGCGGCGTGATTCAGCCTGCCAGCCTCACCCCCCAGGGATAGGGCATGCTGCCCTGGGCCAGACCGGTAATGCTACGCCGCCAGGCGCTCCGGATGCGGAACTGCCCAAGCGGGATGGTGGCAACATCATCCTGCGCCCGCTTATTGATCTCATCCGCCAGCGCCTTTTGCCGCGCCGCATCCGGCGCATCAAACCAGGCCTGGATGCGTTCCTGCATCGCCGGGCTGTCATACCAGCCGAAC
>CAIMVB010000217.1 GCA_903844785.1 uncultured Rhodospirillales bacterium
CCCGAGCCCATCATCTCGGTCACGCCGCGATTGGGATCGGTCTCGGCCAGGCGTTCCGGCATGATGAAGGGCACGGCAGCATCGGGCTTGGCCAGCGCATCCAGCAGCAGCGGGAAGGCACGCTTCAGGCGGATTTCCAAAGTGCGGTCATCCACAGCGCGCCATTCATCCACTTGGCGGGCCAATAACTGGCCATAAGGTTCGCGCGCGCACCAGCGCTTCAGGCTGGCGATGCAATCGCGCGCGCGCACAGGCTCCCCATCATGAAAGCGCAGGCCCGGGCGCAAGGTGATGCGCCAACGCTTGCCATCATCCAAAGCCTCCGCCCCTTCGGCCATTTGCGGCTTGGGCTTCAATTCGGCATCCACGCCATAAAGCGTGTCAAACACATGCCAGCCATGATTGCCGGTGACAGTTGCCGTGGTGAAAACCGGGTCAAGCACGCTCAGATTGGCCTGCGGCACGAAGCGGAGCGTTTGCGCGCGCATATCCTGCGCCAGTGACGGCGCGGGCAGCGCTGCGGCCGCCCCCATGGCCAGGATGGACCTGCGGCCAATTCCGGTAACTGTCATGGAAAGCTCCTCCCTCCCTGGTGTTCTTACCCGCACTCTGGAACCTCTGGCGGCAATGCGCCAGCCCAGCGTTTGGCGCCTGCGCCGCGCACCTGTATCCTGCCCCGCGATGCCCCCTGCCCAAGCCCCCTCAGGCCCGATTCCCGATGCCACCGGCGCCACGCCGGCAATGGCGCAATGGTTCGCCGCCAAGGCCACGCATCCGGATGCGCTGGTGTTCTTCCGAATGGGCGATTTCTACGAATTGTTCTTCGCTGACGCCGAAGCCGCCGCCGCCGCCCTGGATATCGCCCTTTCCTTCAGGGGGGAGCATCGCGGGCAGAAAATCGCCATGTGCGGCGTGCCGGCCCATGCGCATGAAAACTATCTGGCGCGGCTGATCCGCCAAGGCTTTCGCGTTGCCATTTGTGATCAGTTGGAAACGCCGGAACAGGCCAAGGCGCGCAAGGCGCCCACCATCCGGCGCGATATCACGCGCCTGGTCACCCCAGGCACCGTCACGGAAGAAACCCTGCTGGAAGCCGCGCGTCCCGCCTGGCTTTTGGCTTTGGCGCCCTTCGAAGATCGCCTGGGCGCGGCCTGGCTGGATGTTTCAACCGGCGCCTTCGGCACGGAAAGCCTGCCGCGCGAAGATATCCATGCCTTGCTTGCGCGGCTGGAACCCGCGGAAATCCTGGCCCCGGAAGGCGTGTTGGAAGGTGAGGCTGCTGGGCGCATCACACCGCTTGACCCGCCCCGCGATGCGGCCCGGCGCTTGGCCGAGGCGTTTGATGTCTCAACCCTGGATGGTTTTGGCAGTTTCAGCACGGAAGAAATGGCCGCCGCCGCCATGGCGGTGGATTATGTGCGCGCCACACAAGCCGGCGCCCTGCCGCGCCTCGCCCCCCCGAGCCCCATGGGCGGGCGCGGGCTATTGCACATGGATGCCGCGACGCGCCGCTCACTCGAAATCCTGAAAAGTGAGCGGGGGGAAGCGCGCCATTCCCTGCTCGCCGCCGTGGACCGCACCGTGACCGCCGCCGGGGCGCGGGAATTGGCCGCGCGGCTTGCCTCGCCACTTGCCGAAGCGGCGCCCATCCTCGCGCGGCATGAGGCGGTGGCCTGGATGCTGGGCAATGAGGCGGAACGCCAAGCGCTGCGCGCCGCCTTGAAGGGCTCGCCAGATATGGCGCGGGCCTTGGCGCGGCTTTCGCTTGATCGCTTCGCGCCACGGGACCTGGCCGCCATTCGTGATGGGTTGGCGCGGGCGGAAGCCATTGCCAGCACGCTGGATGCCGCGGGCGGGCTGCAACCGGCGCTGGTTGAAGCAGCGCGTGGCGCCCTGGTGCCTGAAGCTTCACCCCAGGCGGAATTGCAGCGCGCCTTGGCGGAAACCCTGCCGGCGCGCCTGGAAGATGGCGGGCTGATTGCCGCTGGCTATGACGGCGAATTGGATGCGCTGCGCCGCCTGCGTGATGGCGGGCGCGATGCCATTGCCGCGCTGCAATTGGATTTGGCGCAGGCCTGGGGGGTGGCGGCTTTGCGCATTCGCCACCATCAACAATTCGGCTTTCTGGCAGAAATGCCCTTGGCCGCCGGGGAAAAACTCCTGCGCGCCGCCATTGCGGAAGGCCCGCATGGCCCGATCCATCGCCAGACCATGTCAAACGCCATGCGCTTCACCTGCCCTGCGCTGGCTGAACTTGACCGCAAAGTGGCCGAAGCCGGGGATAAGGCGGCGCGGCGGGAAAGGATGGTCGCGCAGCATCTGAGCCGACTATGCCTGAATGCCGCGCCAGCCATTGCTGCGGCGGCTTCCGCCATGGCAGCGCTTGATGTGCATGCAGCGGCCGCAGAATTGGCAGCAGGGGGTGGCTGGTGCCGGCCTGAAATCACCGAAAAGCCCGATTTCGCCATCAAGGCGGGGCGGCATCCGGTGGTAGAAGCAGCCCTTGCCCGCGCCCGTGGTCCGGCCTTTGTACCCAATGATTGTGATCTTTCAGCAGGCCAGCGGCTTTGCCTGCTAACTGGGCCGAATATGGCCGGTAAATCCACTTATTTGCGGCAAAACGCGCTTTTCGTGATTCTGGCCCAGGCGGGGCTTTTCCTGCCCGCGGAATCCGCGCGGCTTGGTCTGGTGGATCGGTTATTCTCCCGCGTTGGTGCCGCGGATGACATTGCCGGCGGGCGTTCCACCTTCATGGTGGAAATGGCCGAGACAGCCGCCATCTTGAACCAGGCCAGCGCGCAATCCCTGGTGGTGCTGGACGAGGTCGGGCGCGGCACCGCCACCTGGGATGGTCTGGCCATCGCCTGGTCCGTTTTGGAAGCACTGCATGACCGCATGCGCTGCCGCACCATCTTCGCCACGCATTTCCATGAATTGACATCGCTTGCCGCCAAATTGCCGGAACTTGCGCTTGCCACCATGCAGGTGCGCGAATGGCGCGGGCAGGTGATTTTCCGCCATAGTGTCGGCCCCGGTGCGGCAGAGAAATCCTGGGGCCTGCATGTCGCGAAGCTTGCTGGCGTGCCGCGTGATGTGCTGCGCCGGGCAGAATCTGTGCTGGCCTCACTCGAAGCCCGCGCCAAGGGGCTTGATCCCCTGGCTGAGGAAATGCCGCTTTTCGCCCGCCCCGGGCCCGCCGCCGCACCATCCAACCCCGCTTTGGAAGCGCTTGCGGCGCTCGACCCCGATACACTCAGCCCGCGAGAAGCGCAGGAGTTTCTCTACCGCGTGAAATCGCTTTTGGAGACTGTCGCAGCGGCGCCGGACAAGTTAGTGTGACAGTAATGAGACTGACCGAGGCAAAACCCGAAACCATCCCGGCACCGCATCGGCGCGGCGCCTCTCATCCTGGCGTGGTGTCCGAACAGCCGTTGGTGCTGGCTGATCTGCTGGCCGAATTGCTGCCGCAGGGCCAGCCGCTGCCGCGTGATGAAGCGCTAGCGCTACTGCGCCGGCATTGGGGGCGCATTCAAGCGCGCGTGCAGCAGGCTTTTGAAGCGCGCGAATTATCCGGGCTTGCCGCAGCGCGCTGGCTAGCCGCACTGACCGATACGCTGATGGTTGGCATTCATCGCTATACCGAAGCGCTGCACCCGCCCGAACGTGGCGAAAAATCCCACGCGCTTGTCGCAACCGGCGGCTATGGCCGCGGCGTCTTGGCGCCATTTTCCGATATTGATCTGCTGTTCCTGACCGATAACAGCATGAGCGCCAGGGGCAAGAAGGCGGTCGAATTCATGCTCTACCTGCTCTGGGATCTGGGGCTGAAGGTGGGGCACGCCACAAGATCACGATCGGAATGCCTGCAGGAAGCGAAGCAAGACGCAACCGTGATGACGGCGCTTTTGGATGCGCGGCTTGTCGCGGGTGATCCAGCGATTTTCGCCCGTTTTGATGAGGCATTCCGCGCCGCGCGCGCGCGTTACGGCTTGAAGCCCTTTCTTGAAGCCAAGCTGGCGGAGCGGCAAAAGCGCCATCGCCGTTATGGTGACAGCCCTTACATGGTTGAACCCCATGTGAAGGAAGGCCGCGGCGCGCTGCGCGATTTGCAAACACTGTATTGGCTGGCGCGCTATGCCTTCAATGTGCAGCGCATGCCGGAATTGGTGGGCCCTGATAGCCCAGGCGGTGGGCTACTCACGGCCACTGAAGCGCGCGCCATTCGCCGCGCCTGGGATTTTCTGTGGACCGTGCGGTTTCATTTGCACATGGTGACAGGCCGCGCGGAAGAACGCCTGACCTTTGATTTGCAGCCGGTGGTAGGCGCCCGCATGGGCTATACGCGGCGCGGGCTTCAGGATGGCGTTGAACGCTTCATGAAGCACTTCTTCCTGACCGTGCGCGATGTGGCGCGTTTCACGCGCATTCTGGAACCCGCCATTATTCGCGCAGCACTCGGCCGCCCTGCGGTGCTGCCGGCGCCTGATAAGGCACTCACTGAAGCGGGCTTTGGGCTGGCGGATGGCAAGATCATCGCCGCCCCTGGCTTTGATTTCACCATCGAACCCGTGCTGATGCTCCGCATCTTTCGGCTCGCGCGCGATCGGGGGCTTGATATCCACCCGCTCGCTTTCCGCGCCATTGTGCGCCATGCGCGGCATTTGGCGCGGCTGCGCGGGGACCCGGCGGCGAGTGCGGAATTCCTTGACCTCCTAACCGGCAGGGAACCGCATATTTGGATGCGCATGCTCAATGAAGCCGGCTTAATCGCGGCCCTTCTGCCCGATTGGCAGCGCGTGGTCGGGCTGATGCAGTTCGACACCTATCATGTGTTTACGGTCGATGAGCATACGATTGAAGCGATCGGCGTGCTGGGGGCCATGGAACGCGGCGAATTGACCGAAGTGGCGCCGGTGGCCAGTGAATTGATCGGCCAGGTGCAATCCCGCCGTGCGCTTTTTGTTGCGATGCTGCTGCATGATGCCGCCAAGGGGCGCGGCGGTGATCATTCCGAATTGGGCGCGGAATTGGCGCTGCATGTCTGCCCCGCGCTTGGCCTGACACCTGAGGAGACGGAGACCGTTTCCTGGCTGGTGCTGCATCATTTGCTGATCAGCGAAACCGCCTTCCGCCGCGATATCGAAGACCCGAAAACCATCCTGGACATCGCCGAGGTTGTGCAAAGCCCGGAACGGCTGCGCCTTTTGCTGGTGCTGACGGTTGCCGATATGCGCGCTGTCAGCGCCAAGGTCTGGAATGGCTGGAAAGCCACGCTGCTGCGCGAACTCTATTGGCGCGTTGCCGAAGTACTGGCCGGCGGTCTTTCCGTACCTGAACGCGATGTGCGTGTGGCGCGCGCCAAGGATGCTGCGGCCAAATTGCTGGCCGGCCATCCGCGGGCGGAAATCGATCATTTCCTTGGCCTTGGTTATCCTGGCTATTGGCTTTCCTTTGATCCTGAAACCCATGCGCGCCACGCCGCCATGATCCAGGAAGCGCGCGCCGCAAAGGCGCCGCTCACGGTACGCACGCGCGTTTTGGAAAATCGCGCCGTCACGGAAGTGACGGTCTATTGCACCGACCATCCCGGGCTTTTCAGCAAAATCGCCGGCGCTTTGGCGGTGGCAGGGGCCAGCATTGTGGATGCGCGCATCCATACCATGACGGATGGCATGGCTTTGGATACTTTCTGGGTGCAGGATTACCAGGGCGGGGCGCTCGATGCGCCGCATCGTCTGGCGCGGCTTTCTGTACTGGTGGAACAGGCGCTTTCAGGTCGGCTCAGGCTGCGCGATGAAATCCGCAAGCTGAAGCGCGAACCGGCGCGGCTGCGCGCCGTAACCGTGCCGCCGCGCGTGGTGATTGATAACCACGCCTCTAACACCCACACCGTGATTGAGGTGAATGGCCGCGACCGCCCTGGGCTTTTGCATGATGTGACCGCGGCAATGAGCGATCAGGGCATGCAAATCGCCTCAGCCCATATCACCACCTACGGCGTGCGCGCGATTGACGTTTTCTATGTGAAGGACGTGTTCGGCCTGAAGGTGGAGAATGAACGCAAGCTGGCGTCGCTGCGTGCTGCCTTGGATGCCGCGCTGGTGCCGCCAGACTCTGAGGCAAAAGCAGCGATGAGATGAGCGCAGGCTTCAAGAATTTTGCTGAATTCTGGCCTTACTATCTTGGTGAACACGCCAAGCCCACCACGCGTGCCCTACATTTTGCGGGCACAGGCGCTGGGCTTTTGCTGACCGCGACTGCGCTGATCTCGGGCCAATATTGGTTGCTGCTGGTGGCGCTGGTCTGCGGCTATGGCCCGGCCTGGGTCGGGCATTTCTTTGTAGAAAAGAATCGCCCTGCCACTTTCCGCCACCCGCTTTGGTCGCTGGCGGCGGATTTTCGCATGTTCTTTTTCTTCATCACCGGGCGGCTCAGCGCAGAGCTTGCCCGCCACGGTATTCGATAAAATCAGCCCTTCACATCCATCGCCTGACGCAGCCCATCGCTGACCAGGTTAAAGCAGATGGAGGTGATGAAAATGCAGGCCCCCGGCAGCACCGCCACCCAAGGCTGCACATAAATCGCGGTGCGCAGCGTATTCAGCATCAGCCCCCATTCGGGTTCCGGCGGCTTGGTGCCGAGCCCGAGGAAGGAAAGGCCCGAGGCCAAAATCATCGAAACGCTGATCAGTGATGTGGCGTAGACAAAGATTGGCCCAAGCACATTGCCCAGCACATGTACGCGCACAATGGTGAAGGCATTGGCGCCCGAAGCCCTCGCCGCATCCACGAAATCCAGATTGCGCACGCCGGTTGTCACCGTTTCCGCCACGCGAATAATGGGCGGGATAAATACCAGCGTCAGCGCGAGGATGGCATTCATGATGCCGGCACCGAGAGCACCCGAAATCGCCACCGCCAGCAGCACGGATGGGAAGGCGTAGAACACATCCGTCACGCGCATAATGGCCATATTGGTTTTGCCGCCCGTATAACCCGCCAGCACGCCCAGCACCGTGCCTATCACGAAAGCCAAGGCAACCGGCGTAATACCCATGAACCAGGAAAGCCGCCCGCCATAAAGCAAGCGCGTCAGCATATCGCGCCCAAGTTCATCCGTGCCCAGCACATAATTCGGCGTGCCAATGGCGCGCAGGCGGCGGAGCATGCTGCCCTGATAGGGATCATGCGGCGCGATCAAAGGTGCAAAAACGATCGCGAGCAGCATCAGCAATAAAATCGACGCGCAGAAGATCGTCACCGGGTCACGGCGCACGCGCTTCCAGACACCGGCCCAATAGCCTGTAGAGCTTTCTGCCGCCTGACGTGCCTGAACCGCGAGTTCAGCTTCCGCCGCCGATGGGGTGGTTGCGCTATTCGCCATGGCCTCAGCCCCGCTTAATGCGCGGATCAAGCGCGGTTTGCATCAGATCCACCAGAAGATTGAGGATGACGAAGAACATCGCCAGCACCAGGATGGTGCCTTGCAGCACCGGCAAATCACGCTGGAAAATCGCGTTGTTCAGCAAAAGCCCCGTGCCGGGCCAGGAGAATACGGTTTCCACCAGAATGGAACCGCCCATCAGATAGCCAAGCTGCAAGCCCATCACCGCAAGCGCGGTGGGCGCAGCATTCTTGACCACATGCAGGAAAACGCCGCCACGTGTCAGCCCCTTGCCGCGCAAGGCCGTGACGAATTCCTGGTTCATGATTTCAGCAACAATGCCGCGCACCGTGCGCGTCACAATCCCCATCGGGATCACGCAGAGCGTCACAGTCGGCAAGACAAGATGCTTGATATGTTCCCAATCCCAGGCCCAATCGGCAGACCCGCCCGGCCCCGCGCCCATGGCTGGCAGCCAATTCAATTGGACGGAGAAGATCACCACCATCACCATACCAAGCCAGTAATGCGGCACCGAAACGCCACCCACCGCCAGCGTCACCGCCGCGCGATCAATCCAAGAACCGCGGAAAGTACCAGCCAAGCCGCCCAGCAGGCAGCCCAGAATGAAACCAAGCAGCGAAGCGCAGGTGGCCAGCATCAGCGTGTTGCCAATGGCGCTGGAGAGATCAGACCAAACCGGACGACCAGACGCGAGTGAGCGCCCCAAATCGCCCTGCACCACCTTCAAAAGCCAAAGCCCGAATTGCACGGGCAAGGGCTTATCAAGCCCATAATCGCGCCGCACCTGTTCCACCACATCGCCTGGTGCATCGGGCGGCACGATGGCATTGATGGGATCGCCCGGCGCAATCTGCACCAGCATGAAGCAGACAAACCCAACCGCAAGCGCGATTGGGATGCCATAGGCAATACGACGGATCAGGTAGAAAAACATTGTCTCTCCGGCAATCGCCGGGCGGTCATTGCCGCCCGGCGATCAAGTGTTACTGGATATAGGGCAGGCGCAAATCCACGAACCAGCTTTGCGGCTGAACATAGCCACGCACGCGTGGGCTCATGGCGCGCGGGGAAACGTCATGCGCAATCCAGATGAACAGCGCCTCATCCACGCCGGCGGCATGCAGGCGGGCAAGCGCGGCATCACGCGCGGCGGGTTCAAAGGCGTTGCGGGCTTCCGCGATCATCGCATCGAAGCGCGGATCGTTGAAGAAGCCCCAGTTATTGGAAACCGGCGGCGCCATTTTCGAATCCCAGAAGCGCACCATGGCAAAGAAGGGGTCCATGGCAGCGAAGGACACGTTGGTGGCATGCGCACCGCGCGCGGCGGCATGGGTGCAGCCCTGGCGCCAATTGGCGAACAAGGTGTTCCATTCCACCACATCGAATTCCACATTCACGCCGATCCCCTTCAGGTCTTGCTGAAGGAATTCATTCATCGGCAGCGGCTGCATCTGGCCCGAACCGGAAGCCGAGATCTGCACCTTGAGCGTGAGCGGACGCTGCGGCGTATAGCCCGCTTCCGCGAGCAAGCGGCGCGCTTCGGCCTTATCCGTGCGGATATTGAAGCTTGGGTTACCGAACCATGGATGCCCGCGCGGCACTGTGCCAACGGGTACAGACATCATGCCGCCCAGCAGCGTCTTCAGCCCTTCACGGTCAATGCCCAGATTGATGGCGCGGCGCACGCGCACATCACGCAAAGGCGAATTTTCCGCAAAGCAGGGCTGCCACGGCCAGACATGTGGCTGCGCATTGCTGGTAATCACCATGCCGCGCTGACGCAGCTGCGGAATGGCATCCGGCGCCGGCGCTTCAATCCAATCCACCTGGTTGGACAGCAAGGCCGCGGTGCGCGCATTGGCTTCCGGGATGGGCAGGATCACAATGCGGTCAAGCTTCGCCTTATCAGTCCAGTAGGCATCATTGCGCGCATATTCGGCACGCTCACGCGGCACGAAGCGCGTCATGCGGAAGGGGCCGGTGCCCGAAGGTTCGCGCGCAAAGGCGTTCCAGGTCGCTTCCGCGGTAGGGTTCGCGGCGCGCAGGCGTTCCCACTGCGTCGGGCTTGCCATGAACAAATTGGTCAGGTTGATCGGCAGCAGGCTATCCGGTTCCGCTGTGAACAGCGCCACCGTGTAATCATCAATCTTTTCCGCGCGGCGCAGCGTTGGCATGCGGGTCGCGGTAACGCCAACTTGGCGCGGGTCGTAATGCGGCGCTTCACGGTCCAGAACTTTGCGGACATTCCACACAACGGCATCGGCATTGAAATCCGAACCATCATGGAATTTCACGCCGCGCCGCAGGCGAAACACCCAGCGCGTCTTGTCATTGGCATCCACGGCCCATTCGGTCGCAAGACCAGGGATCACCACAGAAGGCTTATCGGCCGCCGAGAGATCCCACATTGTCAGGCTGTCAAACAGCGGAATGCCGGTGAAGCGGTTGCCTTCAAAGCCCTGGTCGGGCTGGCCGTTGGTCAGCGGAATATCGGCCGCCGTCATGCCGATGCGCAGCGTGCCCTGGGCGTCAGCCACAGAAGCCCCCAACACGGGCAGCGCCACCAGGCAGGCTGCCATCAAGAATTTCTTCAATCGCATTGCGTCACTCTCCCTTCATCGCGTTCGGACGGTTTCGGGGGAAACCGCCGCCTAAAGGCAATTCATCGCCTTGCTCACCGCCCAGACCCAAGGTCTCAACAGCGCAACAAGATCTGAAGGCAGCAAAGCCTGTGCCACCCCCCAGCCCTAGGCCGGCGGTCAGAGATGTTCATCCCTGCCTATTTTATTGGCAGCACTGCCCGACCATGCGGCGGCACGCGCCAAGGTGCAACAGAAAATTGCCTTGGGCTTGCCAGGCAAGCCCGGCCGAGGCCAGAAACACCCATGCGCATCCTGCTTCTGAACGGCAATACCGACCCTGCCATCACCGATCTGATCGCCAAACGGGCGCAGGAAGCCCTCCCCCGGCTTGGCCTGCCCGCCTGTGATCTGGTGCCAGCAACCGCCCCCTTTGGCGCGCGCTATATTGCGACCCGCGCTGCGGTCGCCATCGCCGGCCATGCAGTGCTGACAGGCTTGGCCCAGCATATCGGCCCCACCAATCCGCAGGGCTTTGATGCCGCCATCATCGCCTGTTTCGGTGAACCTGCCATTGAAGCCGCGCGCGAGCTTCTGCCCATCCCCGTCCATGGCATGGCGGAAGCTTCCATCACGCTTGCCCTGGAACAGGCGCCACGCATCGCATTGCTGACCGGCGGCACCGCCTGGGTGCCGATGCTGGAAGAATTCGCCCTGATCCGCGGCCATGGCCGCGATAAAGTGCAGGTCCGCAGCGTGCCCCCCACCGGCGATATGATTGCGCGCGAACCCGAAAAGGCACTGCACCTGATTGCAGAAGAAGCCCAGCAAGCGGTGGCCGAAGGCGCCGGCGTGGTGGTGCTGGGCGGCGCGGGGCTGGTGGGGCTGGCGCCGAGGCTTGCCGCGCAACTGCCGGTGCCTGTGCTGGATAGCCTGGATTGCGCGCTGATCATGGCCTGCCGGGGTGGCCCCGCTGCTCGCCGCGTGGCGCAGGCGCCGCAAACCGGGCTTGAACCGCAGCTTGCGGCCATGATGGGGTCACCCGCATAAAAAACTATGTAAGGACTACTTACCTTTCACCCCAACCCGCGCTAACCTGATCACGCTTAGAAAAAACCCCGAGGATACGCAGCAATGGCCTCCTTCCCGATCACCCGCACCACCACCCCCAAGGTGAAGCCCGCCGATGATGAGCTTTCCTTCGGCAAGGTGCTGACGGACCACATGTTCCTGATGGATTATCAGGAAGGGCTAGGCTGGCATTCCCCGCGGATCGTGCCCTATGGGCCGCTCAGCCTGGATCCAGCGACTTCCGTGCTGCATTACGGCCAGGCGATTTTCGATGGGCTGAAGGCGTTTCGCGGCGATGATGACCAAATCCGCCTATTCCGCCCAGACCGCCATGCGGAACGCTTCAATCGCTCCGGCCAGATCATGTGCATGCCGGAATTGCCGGTGGATATCATTCGCCAAAGCTTTGATGCGTTGGTTGGGCTTGAACATGAATGGGTGCCACGCAAGCCCGGCACCGCGCTTTACCTGCGCCCCACCATCATCGCGACCGATGTGATGCTGGGCGTGCATCCGGCGCATAATTACATCTACTTCCTGATCCTTTCACCCGTTGGCACCTATTACAAGGAAGGCGTGAAGCCGGTGAAAATCCTGGCGTCAGACACGCATGTGCGCGCCGTGAAGGGCGGCACCGGCGAAGCCAAGACCGCCGGGAATTACGCCGCGAGCCTGGCTGGCCAGCGTGACGCCGCCAAGGCTGGCTATTCACAAGTGCTCTATCTGGATGGCGTCAACCGCAAATACCTCGATGAAGTCGGCACGATGAATATCATGCTGAGGATCGGTGATGAGGTGATCACGCCGCCGCTGACCGGCACCATCCTGGATGGCGTCACGCGCGCCAGCACCTTGCAATTGATGCGTGATTGGGGGCTCAAGATCTCGGAACGCCCGATTGCCATTGAAGAAGTCATGGCGGCGGGGCGCAACGGCACGCTCAAGGAAATGTGGGGCACGGGGACGGCGGCGGTTGTCTCGCCGGTCGGGACGCTTGGCTATAAGGGCGAGGATGTGCTGATCAATGGTGGTGAGATCGGCGATGTCACGCGCCGGCTTTATGATGCCATCACCGGCCTGCAATATGGCCGCAGCAATGACCCGCATGGCTGGACCAGCATTGTGCGTAAGGGCTGAGTAACGCCTAATCTTCCTTCTTCGCGCCGTCCGTCACGGCGCGAAGCTTGGCTTTCTCCGCCGCCAGCCGCGCGCGTTCTGTCTTGCTCTGCCCGTATCTGGCGCGGTTTTCCGTGGCTTTCGCTTCGGCGGCGTCGCGTGCCTTGGCCTTTCGGGCGCGATTGAGGTTGACGATTTCAGCCATGCCCGCAGGATAGCCCCATCTCTTTTCGAAGGAAAACGCCCATGCCCATGATCTCGCTCACTGCTGCTGATGGTTTCCGCCTGCAAGCCTATCGCACCGGCCCGCAGGATGCCGCGCGCGCCCTGGTGGTGACGCAGGAAATCTTTGGCGTGAACCACCATATCCGCAAGCTATGCGATAATTTCGCCGCGGCTGGTTACGCAGTAATCGCGCCGCAGCTTTTTGATCGCGCTGAGCGTAATGTGGAACTGGGCTATGATGCCGCCGATCTGGCGCGCGGGCGCGAATTGCGCGGCAAGATTGATGCAGGCAAAACGGTGCTGGATATTCTGGCCGCCGCCGCTGCCCTGCCGCGCCAGGCGAAGCGTGGCATTGTTGGCTATTGCTGGGGCGGCACCGTCGCCTGGCATGGCGCAACCCGTACCAGCGCCTTTTCCGCTTCCGTCGGCTGGTATGGCGGTGGCATTGCGGCGGCGAAGGATGAAGTGCCGAATTGCCCGACGCAGCTGCATTTCGGTGAAACCGATGCTTCAATCCCCATGAGCGATGTGGAAGCCATCCGCGCCGCGCGCAAGGAAGTGGAAATCTTCGTCTATATGGGCGCGGGCCATGGTTTCGGCTGTGATGAACGCGGGTCCTACGTGGCGAAGGATGCTGCGCTGGCGCAGGAACGCACGCTTGGCTTCTTCGCCAAGCATCTTGGCTGAAAAGACAAACCGCGCAGGCCCAAGCCTGCGCGGCTCACATCAGGCCTTCGTGTCGGTGGAGAGGTTCTTCACCTCCTCCATCGCCTCGGCAAAGCGCGTATGCAGCACGGATAGCGCTTCGCCGCTTGATTTCTGGATCAGATCAGCCAATTCCTGCATTTGCCCGACCGCGCGTTCATAGGCAGCCTTGGCCATTTCCGCCTGCTTGGCGGCCTGTTGCTGGGCATCGCCAGGGCTTGCCATGGACCGCATGGCATCCTGCATTTCGGCCACTGATTGCTGCACAATTTCCATATGGCGTTCAGCAACCGCACGGGCACCTTCCAGCGCCACCTTATTGGCCGCCGTAATGGCTTCCAGATTTTTCTGCTGGGCCTTTGCCAGCGCGGTCATATCCGGCATGGCGGGCAGACGGAAATCCGCCAGGATTTTAGAGATATCCATATTGGGCTTGAAGCTGAAGGGATCAGTCATCATTGGCACTCCGGTTGAGGGAAATGACTATAGACTGCTCCCCGGTCAGGTCACGAAGTTTCCGCAGCAGGCCCCACCGGCGCCGCTTCAACATCTCCGCGCAGCAGGCCAAGCGGTCGGGCGATACGTTCCGCCCGATCAAGCGCGTTATCCAAAGCCGCCATGGTGGTGCCCATATCGGGGCTTTCATCCTTGGCCCAGGCGCGGATCGTCGCCAGCCAAACGCCGGCAAGGCCCAAGGCCAGCAACCGCGCTTCGCAGCTTTTCGCCTCAACCTCGGCAGCTTCCAGCATCCAGCGCATGGCAACGCCGATATGCGGCGCCAGCGCCAGCGCAATGGCAGGATCGCGGCGCATATCCTCAAACAGGCGCAGAATGCCGTCACGATGCGGTTGCATCGCGTCCAGCCGGCGCATCAGCACATCAAAAATCCGGTCCCGCGCGGAACCACCCTGGCCCGGAATGGTGCCGGCCAGCACGGCCTGATCCATCACCCGGCCATGCAACAACAAAAGATCCAGCCGCGTGGGAAAGCGTTCCCGCAAGGTAGCGGTATCGGTGCCCGCTTCGGCGGCCAGGCGGCGCATTGTCAGCCCCGGCCAGCCATGCGCGGCAATCACGCGCCATAGCGCGGCAATCAGGGTTTCGTCATTGGCAAGGGTCATAATGACCATTCTTTAGAATACTTCACCCTTGGGGCGCCAGCAGTAAGCTGAGCCATGGCCTGTGGCAGGCGGGGTTTTGATAAAACGGCTTTGCGGTGCCGAAGCCACCAAGCCAGATGAAAATCCGCCAGCCGGTTACTTGCTTGGCTGCAGGGCAGGCTGCGCTTCTTTCACGCTTCTGACCAGCGCCGGGAAAAGCGGTTTGCGGGCTAAGTAGAGCTTTGTGTCATCAGGGTTGATCGGGCGCTGCAAGCGGAAATCAACCTCCATCAACAAGGCCTCCGGCGCATAGCAATATTGGCCCGCAAGATGCGCCAGCCAGGTCAGTTCCTCATCAGCGCGGTGGGTGCGATAGGCTTCATGGAAAATGCGCCCCTGGCCGTAGAAAGCCTCGGCAAAGCTGCAGCGCACCAGGCCGAAAGTGGCAAGCTTGCCGGCAAATTTCCCGTCATTGAAGCCACATAGCCCAGCTTGGGCAGAAGTGATGCGTTCATGGGCAAGCCTGAGCCAATCTTTTCCCGCCAATGCATCCTGCGCGACATAAGCCACGAACTCCGCCTCCAAGGCAGCGGCCATCATATTCGCGGTTTTGATGAAGCCTTGCCGAATGGCATCATGGGCAATGATGATCCGACAGGCCATGCCAGCGAAATCCATCATGCGCCGGGCAGTTTGCAGCGCCATGGCAAGATCCGTCGCGGGCATCAGCACTGCCACACCACGCCCCCGCATGGGCAGCGGCTTTTCCTTCAACCCGTCATGATAAATTTCGAAGATTTCGATATTCATGCACCGGCGCGCCGCCCAAAGGGCATCTTTACTTCACGGCCATTAGTTACGGTAATTGATAAATTTTTTCAATGATTAATTCGAAAATACAAAGGCCGTGGCTCCATGATCAGCGGCGCCGCGCCAATGGCGCGCAAGCGATCAAAGGACTTAACCTTCGCCACAACTACGCAGCACACGCATCTGGGGAATATAGCCCAAACGCAATGGGTTCAGGCGGAAGCCATCCACCCGTTAATCTCATGCGGCTAGCCCGCCAATTCCCGCGCCCGATCGGTCGCGGCCTGAATGGCGCGCGACATCGCCTTCGGCCATGCATCGGCTTCCATCAACACCGCCAAAGCGCGTTCCGTGGTGCCTTTCGGGCTGGTTACCGCGCGGCGGAGGTCAGCGGCATCCTGTTCACTTGCCCCAAGCAGCGCGCCGGAACCGGCCACGGTGGCGCGCGCCATGCGCCGGGCCAAGTCACGCGGTAGGCCCTGTTCCACAGCGGCGGCTTCCAGAACCTCCGCCAATAGAAACACATAGGCCGGGCCGCCGCCCGATACCGCCGTCACGGGATTGATCTGATCTTCCTGATCCACCCAGGCCACTTCGCCAATCGCGGCGAGCAGCGCATCAGCCAGCGCCTTTTGCGCCGCGCTCACCCCCGGCCCGGCGAAAGCGGCGGTGAAACCCTGGCGGATGGCGGCCGGCGTATTCGGCATGGCGCGCACCACTGCCGTACCCGCGCCAAGTGCCGCCTGCATGGACGCAATGGAACGCCCCGCCATGATGGTAAGAAACAGCGCCCCTTGCGCCGAAAAACGCGCATAGGCCGGAAGGCTGGCTGGTGCTTCCTGCGGTTTGATGGCCGTCACCACGGCGGCGGGGCGGAAATCAGCCGGGATGGCAGCGGCATCTGCCACTACCCGCACGCGCCCGGTAAAGGCCGCCACCGCAGCCGCATGGGGTTCCACCACCACGGCATCAGACAAGCCCTGTTCCAGCCAGCCGGACAGCATCGCGCCGCCCATCTTGCCACAGCCAATGAGAAGGATCGGGGGGAGTTTTTCGCTCATGCCCCCAGAGTGCCGCCGAAATCAGGCGCGGGCAATCACCCCCGCGCCGGAAAGCTTATGCTTCGCCCACACAATCCAGCATGGCGGCGGCCAGCGCGTCATTCGGGCTTTTCCCGCCCCAAAGCACGAATTGGAAGGCTGGGAAGAAGCGCTCACATTCCGTCAGCGCGATATCCACCATATCCTCCAGGCTTTCGGCGGAGGCACCAGGCGCGCCGCGCAACAGCACGGAATGGCGGAAAACCGGCACGCCTTCTTCGGATTCGATACCAAAATGCCCAATCCAAAGCCGGTCATTCGCCAAGGCCAGCAATTCATAAAGCTTGTCACGCCGCGCCGCCGGCACCTTCAAGTCAAAGGCGCAGGTGAAGGCCATGGCGCTCATTTCGGAAGACCAAGAAAAATGCAGCCCGTAATCGCACCATTTCCCCGGCGCCTCAGCCGCCATTTCATGGTCTGAACGGCGTTCGAACACCCATTCATTGCCGGCAATAATCTGTTCCAGCACATCCAAAGGATTGATGGTGTGTTCAGATTCAATACGCAGAGAGGCGGACATTGAAACTCCCCCTTTCCGGTCACCCAGCCTGCACCCCCACATATGGTGTGCGAATCGGGCCGGCGACCACTAGCGGGAGATTACGCAGGTGCGGAATCCCGCCGCAAGGGCGAATAGGTTACAATCCTGTCTTCACGCGCCGGATGAGGATTTGCCGCCTGATTTTGGGACCGGCTTCGATTGTTTTGTCGCATTTTCCGAGTCGCCAAGTGTTTCCACTTGGCTTGAAAATGCTTTGGCCTCCAGCGCCGCTACCCGCGCCGCTAGGTCTTCCGCCTGTTCCCGGGCGCGGCGCGCCACATCCATGGCGGCGTCCAATTCTTCCCGCCGGACCAGGTCCAGGCGGCGGATAATGGCCTCCGCCTGCGCTTTGGCGATGGCCTCAATCTCCGCACGAATGCCTGTCAGCACGGAAAAGGCGCCGCCGGCTACCCCCGCCAGATCGTCCATGAGGCGCGCACGCCCGCCGCCCTGATCCTTCATCGCCTCACCCTTTCGGCACTTGCTTGCCGGTCTATCCCACCAAGGCCTATACCCTAGAGCCTCGTCGCTCAAGATCGAGGCTGCAGAAATCCGCCCATGCATATTGTCACTGGCGGGGCCGGTTTCATCGGCTCCAATCTGGTTGCCGCACTTTGCGCCCGCGGGGCGGAGGTGATGGTGGTGGACCGCCTGCGCCAAGGGGTGAAATGGCGCAATCTGGCCAAGCACCTGATTGCCGGCGTGATCCCGCCTGAAGCGCTGTGGGATTTCCTGCATGCCGGCGCGCCGGTGGAAGCGGTTTTCCATATGGGCGCCATTAGCGCCACCACGGAAACCGATGGCGATCTAGTGGCGGCGACGAATATCGCCCTGCCGCAGCGCCTGTGGGATTGGTGTGCGAAGCGCGGCGTGCCTTTCATCTACGCTTCCTCCGCCGCCACTTACGGCGATGGTGCGCTTGGCTTTGATGATGATGCTTCCGCTGCGGCTTTGGCAAAGCTGCGCCCGCTTAATCTTTATGGCTGGTCCAAGCTCGCTTTCGATCGGCGCGTGACGCAAATGCTGGCGCTGGGCGAAGCGCGGCCACCACAATGGGCGGGGTTGCGCTTCTTCAATGTCTATGGCCCGAATGAACACCATAAGGGCCGCATGGCGAGTGTGGTGCTGCATAAATTTCAGCAAATCATGCGCGGTGAGGCCGCGACACTTTTCGCTTCAGACCGCGAAGGTGTTGCGGATGGCCAGCAGATGCGCGATTTCGTGCATGTGGATGATTGCGTTGCCGCGATGCTGTGGCTGCATGACAATCCCGGCACTTCAGGCTTGTTCAATATCGGCAGTGGTGCGGCGCGGAGCTTTCTTGACCTGACCCACGCCATTTACGCGGCCTTGGACCGCGCGCCCGATATTCGCTTCATCCCCATGCCGGATGATCTGAAGGGCAAATACCAATATTTCACCGAAGCGCGCATGGAACGCCTGCGCGCGGCTGGCTTTCGCAAAAACCCAATCACGCTGGAAGCGGGTGTGGCTTCCTATGTGCGTGATGTGCTGCTGAATGCCGAGGATCCCTTCGCCTGATGTTCTTCGCCATCCCCTTCCCGATGATTGATCCGGTGCTTGTCCAGATTGGGCCATTCGCCATTCGTTGGTATGCGCTGGCCTATATTGGCGGCATTGTGCTGGGCTGGTGGCTGGCGCGGCGGCTTGTTGCGCTTGCCCCCAAGGTGGCCACACGCGAACAGGTGGATGATTTCGTCACCTGGGTGACGCTTGGCATTATTCTGGGCGGGCGGTTTGGCTATGTGCTGTTCTATCGCCCCGGCCATTACCTGACCGCCCCGTGGGAGGCTTTGTATCTATGGCAGGGCGGCATGTCCTTCCATGGCGGGGCTTTGGGTGTGATCCTGGCGCTGTTTTTATTCGCGCGCCGCTATGGCTTGGATTGGGTGGCCTTTGCTGACCGCGTGGTGTGCGTGGTGCCGATTGGTATTTTCCTTGGCCGCTTGGCGAATTTCATCAATGGCGAGTTGTGGGGCCGCGTGGCTGATGTGCCCTGGGCCATGGTGTTTCCGGGCGCCGGCCCTGATCCACGCCACCCATCACAGCTTTACCAGGCGGGGCTTGAGGGGTTGTGCCTTTTCATCCTGCTGATGCTTTTGGTCTATCGCCCCACGATCCGCGCCCGCGCGGGCGTGCTTTCTGGCGTTTTCCTGGCAGGCTATGGCGTGGCGCGCTTCATTGGCGAATTCTTCCGCCAGCCCGATGCGCATCTTGGGTTTTTATTCGCGGGTGCGACCATGGGGCAATTGCTGTCACTGCCGATGATGGCGGTGGGCGCTTGGTTGGTGCTGCGGGGGATGCGCAGGGCTTGAGATGGTGCTGTTGGAGAGGATTGAACTCTCGACCTCTCCCTTACCAATAAAAGGTGCCCGTTTCATTCATTGATTTTACTAGGGTTTTTTATCATAAAGGCGCCTGTAATAGTCTTTCGCCTATTTGTAATACGATTTGCTTTCCATATTTCATCTGTTATTTCCACTTTCATCCCTATAACTGAATACGCGGCTTCAACCAAGGAGACGCACAATGACCTTCATCAAAAACCTCAAACTCGTAGCAATCACCACACCCAAAAGCGATCCGATCATTCGGAGACGCGAAGCACTTGTAAGCCGTCTACGCGATCAGATTGAACGCATCTCTAACCCCCACCACGCGCGATTGAGGCACAGCTGGATCAAGATCAACGGCGAGCGCAAATCCCGCGACCGTCATATTCCCGTTCGCCCATGGTGGCGGCAGCAGCGCGACGGCAGCGTGGTCTTTACCCTGACGGTCGGCATGAAGCGGATCGAGCTGGAAACGGGCAAGGCAGGGATTGTGATCCCTAATGCCAATGAGCTGCCGAAGCTGATCGAGGGGTTGATCGCAGCGGTGGGTCGCGGAGAGCTTGATTCGCAGCTCCAGGCGGTTTCGATGGGCAGGCTAGGTAAAGGGTAGGGGAGAAAGCGGCGGCAGATTCTGCGGCGCTCAGAACCCACACAAAATAACCCTATTTTGTTCGTTTATTATTTAATAATTTCCGTTATCGAAATGACATACTAGCCATATTTGTCCATGATTTCAGCTACTTATGGCCCACAATATTACTGTAAAATCCAGCAGAATAAGGGATGCCGCCCGCCCAAAATTACATCGACAGACGCGTAGTAATCAGTTGCCCAACGCTCATGCCGCACGAAAGCGTAGTAATCAGTTGCCTCATGACGGCATGACCTTATCCAGATCATTTAACTGTATTGAATCAAGCAGAACGCATCTAGTTAAGAAGACAATATCAGCGTCTTATACTGCTTATAATGTATCCGCGCTTATCCCGACGTCTGCGCATGAGCCATACATAGAGCTCATCAAGCTGCTTGACCTCGTGGATTGTGAGACCGCGCTCATCCTCAGTAGTCTCACCACCACGTGCTGCGCGTCCAGAACCACCTCCACGCCAGATCTTTGCGTCTAAATCTTCATCAAGGTCGCGACCGAAGCCAGCAGTATAACGAAGTTTCTCGTTGCCGCCTTTCGTCACATAATCTGCTATTTTATTGAGGTTCTTTGCTGTGCTCTTATCGCGAAAGAGCTTCTTCAGCTCGACCTGATAGCTGCTCCTGCTCCAGCGCCTCACCTGCTTCATGCGCTTTCGGATGTCTGCCTCGTTCGAATCCGTGTCTGCGCCGAGGTCTATGACCACATGAGCATGGACGAGTATCTGCGCAGCGTTCTCTTGTGAGATGCGCTTGCTGCTCAGCCTCTCCAGCACATCCAGCTTTCGAACTTCATCCTCCTTTGTGCCTTTGATCCGACGCAGGAGGTCGACGTTCACCATCTCAAGCTCGATGGCGCCGCGCGACCATAGCCGCATGCCACCTACGACATCTTCAAAAGCTGCCTCGAGCTTCGTGACAGCGGCTTCCACTGCCTTGATGTTCGGATCTACGAGAGCGTCGAGCACGGTCATGAAGCGTAGCCGATCTTCTGCTGCGCGACCTATCGTCTTCGCATGACGCTTTAGCTCACCACTGAGCTTCTTCGCGTGCGCTTCTGCTACCGCTCTGTGTAGCAAGGAGCCGCTGCCTGCTGCGCCTGCTCTGGCTAGGCGCGTGCGCTTATGCATGCCGAGGTTAAATCGCAGCAGCTCCCCAAGCTGCTCAAGCGTCTCACCGCTTTTTGATTTTCTCTTCAGCTCACTGAATGTCTGCGCCATAGATTTACCTTTTGTATACTATTTAAACCCACAAGGCGGGCAGAAAATTATTTTCTCTCTATTTTTACTATCATTTTTACCGATTATCCATAACCATTTCTAATCGGACGGATCCCCATCCTCCCGAGCCCCCCGATTTTCCTAAATACACGCAGCACACACGGCACATCGCCGGTGAAGCGGAAAGAAATGGGGGTATCATGTCAGGAAGATTGAGCGCAGCAGAAGAGAAAGAAGTTCTTATTAATCTCCTCTGCAACCCAGATGACGCGGTGTCACTCCGCCTCCTTCAGCTTCACCACGATGAGCTAATCAAAGGAGAAAGTCAGATTGTCGACACACAGCTCACAGAACACCATCATCAATATTCGAATGCCAATCGATCTAGCTATACGCGCACGCGAAGCGGCGAATGACCAAGGCATGACCCGAGCATCCTTCATCCGCCAAGCAATGAGACGTAACCTTGAGACCTACACGCTACATGAGCGCGACCTGCTCTCACATGCACACGCATTCCGCACAGCAGGAGTTCCAAAGTGATAGGCTTCGCACAAAACCACCGAAATCGCAGTGATGCACTAGAAGCGCAGGATCAAATCCTGCTCGACGAACAGTCTGCTACTGTCACCTCACTCGCATACGAAATTGCTTCCCAAATCAGACATGCGCGCTCACAGCTACTGTCCGCGCGTGATACAAAGCAGATGAATGATCGCTTGGCGACGGTCTTGCTTGGCAGCAGTGCTGCCTCGTTCCTTGCTATTGCCGTAGCAACAGGTGATCAGCAATTCATTAACCTCTGCCGACTACTGGTGCACTCATGACGCTAACATCGACAGAGCGACGAGAGCTGGCATCACAGATGGAGAAAGCGCGTGAGCTTCGCGTCGTGCAATTGAACCCTACAATGGGAACCGAAGCAGCAGGGCGCATAGCTCGCAGCTTTGTGGAGGACGCGAGAACTGCCGCGCGCAGTAGAATCATCACGATATTAATGATTATAAAATAGCCAATTGTAGTATTAATGTGAAACGAAACGATATCACAGTTATTTGTATAACGATCCAACACAATTTCTGCCAAATAGCTTCTTAGGACAAATATTACCATAGTGTTTTAATCTCAGGGAAGGAGCTGTTTTATTGTGGACTCTCACGATGAGCTTCGCCGTAAACTTGACATACATAACAAACGCCTTGGTGCGTTTCTCTGCGCAATATTTCTGCCTGCGATCCTTGCGATGATAGCTTTAATTATTATGGATTAAGCAATACGCTTTTCTTGTTGCCGACACACCCTCCAGACAGTCCCGAAACCTACTCCCAGCTCCCGCGCCACCTCCACCAGCGTCTTGCCTTGCCTCCGAAGCTCCAAGATCCGCACCCTGACAGCATCATCATGGATTCGCGGGCGTCCAAATCGAACCCCCGCCGCCTTCGCCCGCGCGATGCCCGAAAGGATTCGTTCAATAATTAGCGATCTTTCATATTCCCCAAGTGCGCCGAAGATGCTGAATGTCATCCGCCCTGCCGGCGTTGCCGTGTTAATGTTTTGCTGATGGCAATAAAGCTCCACCGAATTGCGCTGAAGCTCCTTCATGAGCGCGACCAAATCCTGCAGTGAGCGTCCAATTCTATCGACACTCCATGCCATCACTGCACCCACCGCTTTCTGCTCGACCAGCTCAAAGATCCGGTCAAACCCAGGACGATCTGATCTGCCTTTGCTGCCAGAGATGCCTTCGTCGACGATCTCATGGGAAACCGTCCAACCCAAACGCTTCGCGGCGTCGCGTAGCTCGATGAGTTGGTTTTCTACCGTC
>CAIMVB010000218.1 GCA_903844785.1 uncultured Rhodospirillales bacterium
CCCTTCGAAAGCCGGCCCCATCCGGCGCGCGATACGCCAAGCCGTGATTATGATCATCTCGCGCGGCTCGATGAATGGTCCTCAGGCGATGGGGATGCGGAATGAGTGACGCGAGACAACGCGCTGAAGCAGCGCAAGCGCGCGCCGCCGATCCTTCGGTTTCCGCCTGGGTGGAAGCCTCGGCCGGTTCGGGCAAGACCAAGCTGCTGACGGATAGGTTGCTGCGACTTTTGCTGGCGGGGGTGGCGCCGGGGCGCATCCTGTGCCTGACCTTCACCAAGGCCGCGGCGGCGGAAATGGCCACGCGGCTTTCGCAGCGTCTTGGCGAATGGGTGGTGGCGGATGACGCTGCGCTTGCTGAGATGTTGCAGAAGCTAACCGGCAACGCGCCGGGGCGCGAAGGGCTGCAGGCAGCGCGTCAGCTTTTTGCCGATGTGCTGGAACAGCCGGGCGGCATGCGGATTTCCACCCTGCATGGTTTCGCGCAATCCCTGCTGCGCGCCTTTCCGCTGGAAGCAGATTTGGCGCCGCAATTTGCGGTAATGCAGGAACAGGATGGCCGCGCGCTTCTGGCGCGTGAACGCGATGCGCTGCTGGCGGGTGGGGCGGATCGCGATGCCCTGGCGGTTCTGGCGAAATACCAGGCGCCCACAAAGTTTTCCGAAGTGATCGGCACCATGGCCGGGGCTAGCGGCAAGTTTCTGGAAGCGCTGCAAAACCGTCAAGGCATGGCGGGGCTGCGCGCGGCGCTGGCCGGGAAGCTTGGTGTCAGGCCGGGCGAGGAAGATGAAGCCTGGATTGATGCCACGGTTATCGATGCGCCTGAATTGGAAGCGCTCCGCGCCGCCACAGCATTACTGCTGGCGGGTGGCCCGCAGGATATGGGCCATGGCAAAAAACTTTCTGCCTGGTTTGCGCTTAGGGACGATCAGCGCTTGGCGCGATGGGCTGAGTGGCGCGACATCTTCATCAATACCGACAATGAGGTTCGGTCCAAGCTTGCCACCAAAAAACTTGGTGCCCGGCAGAATGAAATCACTGATCTGATGAAGCGTGAAGGCGAACGCCTTTTGCCGCTTGATCAAAAACGCGCCGCCGTGCGCGTATTCGTCACCAGCATGGCGCTTTTCACGATTGGTGAACCGGTGCTGCGCCGCTACCAGGCGGCAAAGGAAAATGCCGGGCTGTTGGATTATGATGACCTGATCGCGGGCGCGCGCAAATTGCTCGAAAATCCTGGCAGCGCCTGGGTATTGTTCAAACTGGATGATGGGCTGGATCACATCCTGTTGGATGAATCGCAGGATTCGAACACGGAACAATGGGATATTGTGCGCGCGCTGACGGGCGAATTCTTCGCCGGCCTTGGTGCGCGTGAGGCTGAACGCAGCATCTTCGCCGTTGGCGATCAGAAGCAATCCATCTACGCTTTCCAGGGCGCCGATGCGAAAGGATTCGGGCGAGAGAGAGACGGTTATAAGAAAATCGTCCAAGAAGCCGGGCAGGAATTCCGCCCCGTCAGCCTGGATGTTTCCTTCCGGTCCACCGAACCCGTACTTGCACTGGTGGATGCGGTTTTCGCCGATGCGCCGGCAAGCAATGGCGTCACCATCCCTGGAAAGCTTGAGCACCAGGCGGATCGCGCAGGCCATGCCGGCAGGGTTGAGCTTTGGCCGATGCTGCAAACCGCAAAGGCCGACGCGCCGCCTGATTGGGCGCCACCGGAACAGGCCGTGGGTGCCGAAGGGGCCGCGCCCGCGCTTGCGGCAGCCCTGGCGCAGCGCATCGCGCATATGGTGGCGAATGAAACCCTGCCCGCGCGCGTGGAAAAGGGCCAGGAAGCGGCGCAACCCAATGGAAGGCGCATTCGCCCAGGCGATATTCTGGTGCTGCTGCGCGCGCGCAAGCGCGGCGGTTTTGCCGCGGCACTGGTGCGGGAATTGAAGAACCTTTCCATCCCAGTGGGCGGCATTGACCGTATGCGCTTGGCTGAGCAATTGCCCGTGCAGGATATGCTGGCACTGGCAGAATGGCTGCTGCTGCCCGATGATGATTTGAACCTTGCCGCGCTGTTGAAATCTCCGCTGATCGGGCTGGATGAGGAAGCGCTTTATACGCTGGCCTATGGGCGCGACGGATCGCCGCTGCATGCGGTGCTCATGGCGCATCGGGGCAGCGCCACTGATTTCGGGCGCGTGGCGGATTGGCTCTCAGCGCAGGCGGCGCGGCTTGATTTTATCACCCCGCATGGCTTGTTCGCCGATGTGCTGGGTGCGCCCGGCCCGCTTGATCCCCGCGCCGGGCGCGCGCGCATCCTGGCGCGGCTTGGGCCTGATGCGGGTGATCCGCTGGATGAATTGCTCAATGCCGCGCTGGAACATGAAAAGCTCAACCCGCCATCGCTGCAAGGCTTTGTGCATTGGCTGCGCCAGGGCGGCACTGAGATAAAACGCGAAGCGGAAGCGGCGGGCGATGTGGTGCGGATCATGACCGTGCATGGCGCCAAGGGCTTGCAGGCGCCGATCGTTATTCTGCCCGATACCACCAGCAAAGCGCAGGACCGCAAGACGCTGCGCTGGTTTGAGGATGGCAAAGAAACCCTGCCTGTTTGGGCGCCGCAGGTCACAGGATTTGACGCACCGGCGCTGAGCGCCCAACGCCAAGTGGATCAGGCGAATGAGGCCGAGGAAGAACATCGGCTGCTTTATGTCGCGCTGACACGCGCTGAAGATCGGCTGATCATTTGCGGCTGGCGCGGTGCAAAAAAGCCGCCCGAGGGCTGCTGGTATGATCTGGTGGAGCAGGGCTTCGTGCGCTTGCAGGGCGTTCAGAATAGCACCTTCGATCCAGCCGCTTTCGGCGCCAAACCAGATGGTTTTGGCGCGGAGGCGAAGCTGTTCAGCCTTGCCAGCGCACAGCGCGTGGCACCGCGTGCGGAAAGTGCTGGCGCGGCGGCGGATGCAAAAACCCGCCCGCCGGAATGGGCCTGGCAAAAAGCAGCGGATGAAGCGCCCGCAGGCAGCCTGGCCCCTTCCGCGCTGCCGGGGGAACAGGAAACACCCGCGGCCGCGCCACGCCCGGCGCATGATCCTCTCGGCTTGCGCTTTCGCCGCGGGCGCTTGGTGCATGCGCTATTGCAAAGCCTGCCAGAACATCCGGCCAATATGTGGGAAGACCTGACGCGCCGCTTCCTCACGCGCCGCGCGCCAGGGCTTAATCAGGCAGAACAGGAAGCGACACTGCAAGAAGTGCTTGGCCTGCTCAGTCAAGAATGGATGCAGGCAGCGCTTGGCGCTGACAGTCTGGCGGAAGCGCCGCTTGCGGGGGAAGTCCAGGGCCGGCTGATTGCGGGCCAGGTGGATAGGCTGAAGGTGGAAGCGGGGCGCGTGCTGGTGCTGGATTACAAGACCAATCGCCC
>CAIMVB010000219.1 GCA_903844785.1 uncultured Rhodospirillales bacterium
CAGCAGCAACAAAGACAGCAAAGCAACGTGACAGACTCGACCAAAAAACTAGACCTAAAGGCGCATATCCGCGGCATTCCGGATTTTCCGAAGCCGGGCATCCTTTTCTACGACATCTCCACGTTGCTCCGGCATGGGCAGGCTTGGCGCGCCGCCATGGCAGAAATGGCCGAGGCGATTCGCCCCCATAAGCCTGATCTTTTGGCGGGTGTGGAAAGCCGCGGCTTCCTGGTGGCGGCCCCTCTCGCACTCGAACTCGGCATTGGCTTCATCATGCTCCGCAAGCAGGGCAAATTGCCCGGCGCGCGCATTGGTCTTGATTACGCGCTGGAATACGGCTCGGACCGGATTGAAATGCAGGCGGATGCGGTCAGCCCCGGCCAGCGCGTGGTGATTCTGGATGATCTACTGGCAACCGGCGGCACCATGGCAGCCGGCATTGCGCTGCTGCGCCAGGCGGGCGCTGTGGTCCCCGCCGCGGCGGCGCTGATTGAGTTGTCTTTCCTGGACGGGAGGAGAAAGCTCGATGTCCCATTCGAAGCGCTCGTCTCCTACAGCGAATAAGCCTCAGCCTACCTTGCCCACGCCCTTGCAGGGCGTGTTGAGCGCTGCTGTGCTCGCCACGCCAACGGGCATTGTGATTTGTGACCCGAAGCTGCCCGATTGCCCGATCATCTACGCCAACGCGGCCTTCTATCGCATCACGGGCTATGCGGAAGAAGAAGTCATCGGGCGCAATTGCCGCTTTTTGCAAGGGCCAGGCACCAATCCGCGCCATATCAAAGCGCTGCGCGAAGCGATTGAAAATGGCAAGGCGATTGATGTTGAAATAGTCAATCACCGCAAGGATGGATCACGCTTCGTCAATGAACTGCATCTCTCGCCGATTTTCGACGATGATGGTGAAGTGCGCTATATTTTCGGCATCCAGCATGATGTCTCCGCGCGTGAGCAATTCGCCCGCGATGCGGAACGCGCGCGCCGCGCAGCGGAACGCGCCAATGCGGAGAAAAGCGATTTCCTTGCTTTCATGAGCCATGAAATCCGCACGCCCATGAATGGCGTGATGGGTACGATTTCGCTTTTGCTTGATACAACCCTTGATGCTGAACAACACGCCTATGCCGAAACCGCACGGCGCTGCGGTGAAATGCTGCTCGCGACCGTGAATGAAATGCTCGATCTGTCGCGCATTGAAGCGGGGCATCTGGCGATTGAAGAAGAAGCCTTCGATCTTGCAGCACCTGTGGCCGAAGTGCTGGATCTGCTTGCACCCGCCGTGGCCGAAAAGGGCATCCGGCTTTCGGCCAGCATCGACCCGCTTCTGCCCGCGCGCGTGATTGGCGATGCGCGTCGGCTGCGGCAGGTATTGCTGAACTTGGCCGATAATGCGGTCAAATTCACGGCCATTGGCGGCGTTGGCATTCGCGTGGAACGCGCAGAAGCGCAGGGCCAGGTGCGCTTTGCCGTCGCTGATACGGGCATCGGCATGCCCGCCGAAGTACAGGCGCGGCTTTTCGGGCGCTTCGCCCAGGCAGGGCCTGAAACCGCGCGGCGTTATGGTGGCTCGGGCCTTGGGCTGATGATTTGCAAGCGCCTGGTCGGGTTGATGGGCGGGCGCATTGTGCTGGCCTCCACCCCTGGCAAGGGTTCCACCTTTTCCTTTGAAGTACCGCTGCGCCCCATTGCGGAATCCGGCCGCCCGCCAAGCACGCTTTTGCCCAAGCCCGCGCTGGCAAAACCACTCCCCGGCGCGCGTGGGCGCATTCTGATTGCGGAGGATGGAGAGGCCAATCAGCTTGTCGCCGCCGCCATTCTACGCAAGGCAGGCTATGCGGTGGATTTGGCGCGTGATGGTGAAGAAGCGCTCGGCGCCGCGCGCACTGCCGCTTATGATCTGGTGCTGATGGATGTGCGCATGCCGCGCATGGATGGCTTGGCCGCAACGGCGGCGATCCGTAGCTTGGAAGGCCCGGCCGGGCGCGTGCCGATCATTGCCATGACGGCCGCCGCCATGCCGGATGAGGTAGCGCGCTGCCTGGAAGCGGGCATGGATGC
>CAIMVB010000220.1 GCA_903844785.1 uncultured Rhodospirillales bacterium
GCAGCAGCGGCGACTGCGGAACGTCTGCGACAAACGCGCCCGGAGCTCAGCTGGATAGAGCACCAGACTACGAATCTGGGGGTCAGAGGTTCGAATCCTTTCGGGCGCGCCATTTTTTCAAAAATGTTTTTTCTGTTTGTCCTGCGCCGCGGCTTTGGCATGTCTCACGCGATAGTGAATCGCTGATCTGCCCCAGGTGCTTTATCCATCTCCCGCTGAAGTAAATGTCGTTCTAGCAGCCAAGCGCCGCGCGCCTTTTGTTTGTTTCGGGCGGCGTTAAGGCAGCGCGTTATTTTTGGCTTGAGGAGGCGGCCTAAAGAAAGACCGCAGCATTTCTCGCGTAATGGCTGTATCTGGCGCATAAATACATTTTTTGAGGGAATTATCCATTGCTTTTTGAGTGAAAAAATCGTTTATCCATGAGGTAAAAATTTCGCTAATTTGTCCAAAAACAATTCTAAATCAGATATATACGGCAAAACCGTGAACGCTTTTCAAATTATAGGAAGAACCCCTTGGACTTGATTCGGAGTCAATGGTGACTAGCGCTATGGCTTTACGAATACCCGATTCGAGCGTGCCGGAATGGTCCCGTCGCCTGCGCAGGGCGCGTCGGGCGAAGGGGTTATCGCAGGCTGCGCTTGGCGATTTGATTGGCGCTTCTCAGGCAACTGTGGCCGATTGGGAAACCGGCAAAACACGCCCGCGTCACGAAACCCTGAAACGTTTGCTGCTGGCCCTTGATCTCGCGCTTTTGGAATTAATGCCCGATATGCCGCGCAGCGCGGCTGAAACCATGGCGCAGCCACCGCTTTCCGCTGGCGAAGTGGCGGAACAATTCGGCGCTTTGCTTGATATTGTCTCTCGTGAATTGGATGGCACCGGCCATCCTGCCGGCCTTTCCAGCAAGGGGCGCTTTGCCTTCCAGATATGGCGCAGCGCAGGTGGCACCATGAACGAAGCCGCCGATCCTGAAGCCGCGCGGGAACAATTAGGGGCAATCAGGGCGCTTTTGGCCGATATGCGGAAATTGAATGGTGATAATTGAATATTTTTATTCCGGTTAAGATTGACATAAAAACGGAAAATCCGGTAAAAATACCACCGGAGGTTGTGTTATGCCGTTACCGTTCAAACGCCTGGCCGGATCCCATGGGGCTGAGGTCACGCTAGAAGCCGCTGCCTTCACCTATGTCACCCCGCGCGCGCAGGGGTTGCTGATTTCGCCCGAGGCTAGGCAGCCCAGCAATCAGAAGCTTCACGTGACGATCAGCTTCATCGGGCTTGGGATAGGTGTTGTGCTATCCATGCTGTTGTTCCTGCTGGTGCTTATTCAACTCATTATGGTCTAGCGCCCAATCGCCCCCAGGGTTGCCCCGCCCGGCGCGCGGTTGCAAACTCAGCCCAGCAAGGGAAGGGGATGCCGCTGTGATGAGTACCTCGGCGCGACGCGCGCGTTTTCGCGCAATCTTGGCCGGGGATGCCTGTATGCACCCGGCCTCTGTACATGACCCGATCGCGGCGCGAATCGCGACTGATCTGGGCTTTGAAACCGCCATGTTCGCCGGTTCCATCGCCTCCATCGCCGTTCTGGGCGCGCCTGACCTGATCCTGGTGACATTGACGGAATTCGCGGAAC
This sequence comes from uncultured Rhodospirillales bacterium, assembly GCA_903844785.1. GTDB lineage: Bacteria > Pseudomonadota > Alphaproteobacteria > Acetobacterales > Acetobacteraceae > Neoroseomonas. Next base: position 1,640 of record CAIMVB010000220.1, read on the forward strand.
AAGCGCGGCGCATCTGCCGCGCCGGGGCGCCGCCGCTGATGGTGGATGCCGATCATGGCTACGGGAATGCGCTTAATGTCATGCGCACCGTGCAGGAGCTTGAGACGGCGGGTGTATCCGCGCTTACCATCGAAGACACGGATTTGCCCCGCGCCCATGGCGCTGGCGAACCTGGCTTGCTCACCCTTGAAGCGGGGCTTGGCAAAATCCATGCGGCGCTGAGCGCGCGGGAAGACGCATCGCTGGTGATTGTGGCGCGCACCAGCGCGGTCAATCTGGTGGGGCTGGAAGAAGCCGTCCGCCGCACCCGTGCCTATGCCAAGACCGGCGCCGATGCGCTGTTCTATACGGGTGTCACGGATTGGGCGCAGCTTGGCGCACTTCAGGAAGCCGCCGGCGGGGTGCCGCTGATGCTGGGGGGCACACCGCCCGCACTGGCCGATAAGCCAAAGCTTGCCGCCCATGGCGTGCGGATCGCGCTGCAAGGCCATGCGCCGAGTTTCGCCGCCATGGCCGCCGTGCATGCCACGCTGAAGGCCTTGCGCGATGGCACGCCGCCCGGGAAACTGCCTGGGCTTGCGGATGCGGCGCTGATGAAGGCGGCGATGCGGGAAGATGATTATGCGCGCTGGACGCGTGATTTTTTGGCTGGTTGATCATTGAGGAAGACAGAAAATGTTGAGTGAGACTGAAGGCAAATTCCTGACGATGCACGAATTCGCCAAATCGGCGAAAAATCGGCTCGATGCCAATATTTGGGATTACCTGACGGGGGCGACGGAAACCGAAACCACCATGCGCCGCAATCGGCTGGCGCTGGACACACTCGCGTTCCGCCCGCGCGTTTTGCGCGATGTCTCCAGCATAGACACAACGTCGGAAGTTTTTGGCAAGAAAATCCGCCTGCCCGTGGCGCTGGCGCCGGTGGGGGGCTTGGAAAGCTTTGGCGCCAATGGCGCGGCCACAGCGGGGCAGGGGGCTTCGGCCTTTGGCGTGCCGCTGATTGTTTCTTCCGTCACCAAGCCTGGGCTTGAGGAAACCGCGGCCAATACGCCGGGGTCCAAGATCTTCCAGCTTTATGTGCGCGGCGATGACAGCTTCATTGATGATTACGCGGATCGTTCCGTCGCGGCGGGCTATGATGCCTTCTGCTTCACCGTGGACACGGCCGTCTATAGCCGGCGCGAACGCGATATCGCGCGCCGCTTCGCCAAGCCCTGGCGCGCAAGGGTGCAGGGCATTGAATTTCAGGCGGCACTTTCCTGGAAGCAGATTGATCGCTTTAAGGCGAAGTATAAATTGCCCGTGATCCTGAAGGGCATTGCGACCGCCGAAGACGCCAAGCTTGCCTGCGAACACGGCGTTGATGTTGTCTATGTTTCCAACCATGGCGGGCGCCAGCTTGATCATGGCCGGGGTGCGATGGATGTGCTGCCGGAAGTGGTGCAGGCCGTTGCTGGCCGCGCCAAGGTTTGGATTGATGGCGGTTTTTCGCGCGGGACTGATGTGGTGAAGGCACTTTGCCTCGGCGCTGATCTCGTCGGGCTCGGGCGGCTTTACTGCTATGCGCTGGCCGCCGATGGCGCGGCGGGCGTGCAGCGCATGCTCGAAATCATGGAAACCGAGATCTACACCACGATGGGTTTGCTCGGGGCCACGAAGTTCAGCGAACTCAACCCAAGCTTCATCCATTCGGGGGCATTGGCGACGAATGCGCCGCATGTCTTCAGCGCCTTCCCGCTGCTGAATCTGGGTGACTCAGGCTATTGAAATTGAAGGGTAGCGCGCGGTTTTATGACTGACCCCGCGTTACCCGCCGCCGCGCAGCTGTCACCGCTGCGCGTTTTGCTGGGCGACCGCACCTTTCTGAAACTTTGGGGTGCTGGCGGGCTGACCAATTCCATGCGTTGGGTGGAAATGCTGGTCAGCGGGCTTTTCGCCTATGAACTCACCCGCTCCGCCTTCGCGGTTTCGTTGGTGCTCATGGCGCGTGCCCTGCCCATGCTGCTGATGGGCGCACTTTCGGGCGCGGTGGCTGAAAGCCTCAATCGCAAATA
>CAIMVB010000221.1 GCA_903844785.1 uncultured Rhodospirillales bacterium
GGTCACGTTCGGAAAGCGCCGCCGCCTGGGGCTGGGCCAGGGCAGGGATCGGCAGAAGCAGGGGGGCGGCAAGCAGGGCGCGGCGGAACATGGCTTTCATGTGGACTGCCTGGCAGCAAAGGGGAAGGCCCCCGGCGCTTGCCTGATCCCGGCCCGCTGTTAGCTTGCCCCCGCACCAAAGGGGATGGGCCATGACACAACGCAATGATTTGAACCGCTTGGGCAAGGCCGAGCGTGCGGCGATTTTCGGCGCGGGCGAAGCGGCGCTGGCCAATGGCGCCTTTGGCTTTGATGATCTGATGGCGGAACTTGTCTATGGCCAAATCTGGAACCGCCCAGGGCTTTCCCGCCAGGACCGCATGGCGGTGACGCTTGCCGTGCTCTGTTCCGTGCAAAACCAGGCGCAGCTTCGCCGCCACATCGCCGCCGCGCTGAAGCTTGGCCTGACGCCGCGCGCCATTGCCGAGATTTTCATCCAGATCGGCATTTACCGGGGCTTCGCGGCATCCGAAACCGCGCTGGAGACGGCGCGCACGGTCTTTGCCGAACAGGGAATTTCGCTTGAAATTGACCTGCCACGCGCTGATTCGCTGGAAGCGCTTATGGGGCGCGGGCGGGATTTGCAGGGCGCGCTTCATGCCGAACGCCGCAATGAAGGCCATGCTGCGCCGGATAATCCCGTCACGGGCAGCATCTACCCGCTGGTGGTGCAGTATTGCTATGGCGAGATTTGGGACCGCCCAGGGCTTGACCGGCGGGTGCGCGCCATTTGCGCTGTCGCGTCCTTCGCCGCTTTGGATCATGATATTTTGCTGCGGAAATTCATCCTCTCCGCGCTCAATATCGGGGCCAGCAGAAGCGATATCACCGAAGCGCTGATCCAGGGCGGGCCCTATAACGGCTTCGCCTTCATGCTGAAGGCGCTGAATATCGCCAGCGAGGCTTTCGCCTCCCTGGACAAGGCTTGAGGCTGTTGATGCAAAAGGCTCCGCTTTTCCTTGGTTTGTTGCTGGCCAGTTTGCTCGCCGCCTGCGCCGTACCGCCGCCGGCACCAAGGGAAGCACCACTTTCCTACCCGCCCCTCACGCGGGAGAGGATGCTCCGCATCGCGGTCGCGGAATGGGAAGAATGGGGCCGGCAGGTCTCAGACCGGGAACCAGGCGCTGCGCAGGAATCGGATTTGGCGGGCTTTCCGCGCCTGCAAGCCTATTGGCAGGCAGTGCCGGAAGGGCGCGACATCATCACCCGCAACCGGGCGCTTTACCGCGCATCCCATGGGGCGTTGTGGCAGCAGGAAGCTTGGTCTGCCGCCTTTATTTCCTTTGTGATGCGGAGCGCCGGGGTTGATGGGCGGGAATTTCCGCCCTCGGCCGCGCATGGCACCAGCATTGATGGCATGATCGCCGATGCCCTGGCCTACCCGGACCAGGCGCCCTTTATCCCGCATCGGGTGAGGGACCGCGTGGCTGCGCCGGGGGATTTGCTTTGTGCGGATCGATCTGGCCGACCCTTGGCCCATTGGCGGGATCGCGCGGCGGATCAGGGGCGGTTCCGGCCCATGCATTGCGATATTGTGATCCGCAACCACCACGGCATGGTGGAAGCCATTGGCGGCAATATCCGCGATGCGGTGACGCTGGGCCGCTTCCCAACTGATCGGCGCGGCATTTTGCTGCCCGCACCCCCTGGCGCGCCGCAATGGTTCGCCATATTCGAAAACCGGATGGGGCGGCTGCCGCCCTGGACCGTTTCGCCCAACCCGGAGGCTTCCCGCCCGTGACCGATCTTTTCTCCCCGCTGACTTTGCGCGGCGTTACCTTTTCCAACCGCATCGGCGTGGCACCCATGTGCCAGTATTCCTGCCATGATGATGGCATTCCAACGGAATGGCACTTGGTCCATCTGGGCGCGCGTGCTGCCGGGGGGGCGGGCATGGTGATGGTGGAAGCCACCGCCGTGGTGCCGGAAGGCCGCATCAGCCCAGGCGATGTCGGCATTTGGTCTGACGCGCATCTGGCGAGCCACACGCAATTGGCTCAAGCTCTTGCGGCACTTGGCACCGTGCCGGCCATTCAATTGGCCCATGCCGGGCGCAAGGCATCGCGCAAACAGGCTTGGTTGCCTGGCGCGGCCGAGCCTTCTTGGGAAACCCTTGGCCCTTCGGGCGATGCCTTTGGCGATTTCATCCCGCCGCGTGCCATGACGGAAGCGGATATTGCCGCCACGATCGATGCCTTCGTGGCCGCCACCAAGCGTTCCATCAAGGCTGGCTATCGCTTGATCGAATTGCATGCCGCGCATGGCTATTTGCTGCATCAATTCCTGAGCCCGCTTTCCAATAAACGGAATGACCGTTGGGGTGGGGATTTTGAAGGCCGTGCGCGCCTTCCGCTGGAAATCGCGGCGGCCATGCGCGCTGCCATGCCTGATGATGCGGTGCTGGGCGTGCGGGTTTCGCATACGGATTGGGTGGAAGGTGGCTGGACCACCGAAGAAACCGTGGAACTTTCGCGCCGCTTCAAGGCACTTGGCGTGGATTTCATGGATGTGTCTTCCGGCGGCAATGATCCGCGCCAGCAAATCCCGCTTGGGCCTGGCTATCAGGTGCCGGGTGCGGCGGCGGTAAAAAAGGGCGCGGGTATCGTCACCGCCGCGGTGGGGCTGATTACGGAAGCCAAGCAGGCCCAGGCCATTCTGGATGAAGGCCATGCGGATTGGATCTATCTGGCCCGCGTGCTGCTGCGTGACCCGTATTGGCCGCTGCATGCGGCGGCGGAGCTTGGCCGCACGGAAGCAGTGCCCACGCCCCCGCAATATGACCGGGGCTGGAATGCGCTGGGCAAGACGAAAATGGCCATGCCCATCGCCAACCCCATGCCGCGTTTGGGATGAGCGCCAGCTTCGCCTTCGATAATAGCTATGCCCGCCTGCCGGCGCGTTTTTATATCCGGCAGGCACCCATTGCCGTGGCCGCGCCGCGGCTGGTGTTTTTCAACGCGCCGCTTGCGGAAGCGCTGGGGCTTGAGGCGGCGGCGCTTCAAGGTGCCGAAGGTGCGGCGATTTTCGCCGGCAATCTGGTGCCTGATGGCGCTGAGCCCCTGGCCATGGCCTATGCCGGGCATCAATTCGGCGGCTTCAGCCCACGCCTTGGTGATGGCCGCGCGCTGTTACTGGGCGAGGTGATCGGGCGCGATGGTGCGCGGCGCGATATTCATCTGAAGGGCAGCGGGCGTACGCTGTTTTCGCGTGGTGGCGATGGCCGCGCGGTGCTGGGGCCCATGCTGCGTGAAGCCATTATCAGCGAAGCCATGGCGGCCCTTGGCGTGCCAACCACGCGTGCCTTGGCTGTAGCGATGACAGGCGAAGCAGTGCTGCGCGAAAAACTGCAACCCGGCGCGGTTTTGGCGCGTGTGGCGGCCAGCCATATCCGTGTGGGCAGCTTCCAGTATTTCGCTGCGCAGGAAGATCAGGAAGCGCTGAAGATCCTCGCGGATTTCGCCATTGCGCGGCATGAACCCAGCGCGGCCGAGGCAGAAAATCCCTATCTGGCGCTGCTTTCCGGCGTGATCGCGCGCCAGGCGAAGCTGATCGCGCAATGGCTGCATATCGGCTTCATCCATGGCGTGATGAATACCGATAACATGACCATCAGCGGTGAGACGATTGATTACGGCCCCTGCGCCTTCATGGATGCCTATGATCCCGCGACGGTATTGAGTTCGATTGATCATGGCGGGCGCTATGCCTATGCAAATCAGCCACGCATGGCGCAGTGGAATCTGGCGCGGCTTGCGGAAGCGCTGCTGCCGCTTTTGGCAGAACAGGAAGAAGCGGCGCTGGAGATGGCGCAGACCGCCCTTGGCGCCTTTGCCCCCGCGTTTGAAGCGGCTTATTTCGATGGCTTCGCGCGGAAGATTGGTATTGCGGAACGCACCCCGGAAGATACCTCGCTGATTGAGGATTTGCTGCGCCGCATGGCGGAGAATACCGCCGATTTCACCCTGACCTTTCGCGCTTTAGCCGATGCGGCTGAGGGCAATGCAGCGCCGGCGCGCGCGCAATTTGCTGATCCCGCCGCCTTTGACGTTTGGGCGGAAGCCTGGCAGGCAAGGCTTGCGCGCGAAGCGGAACCTGCGCGCTTGATGCGCGCTGCCAACCCAGCCTTCATCCCGCGCAATCATTTGGTGGAAGCCGCAATCCGCGCCGCTGAGGATCGCGATGATTTCCGCCCTTTTGAGGCGCTGATGGCCGTATTGGCGCGGCCCTTTGAAGATCAGCCAGAAAATGCGCGCTACGCCACCCCCCCAAAGCCGGAAGAACGTGTCTTGGCGACTTTTTGCGGGACATGAGAAGGCGGGGGCAGCAGCGTGCCCCCGCCGAATGGCTTACAGCGAAAAGCGGATGGGCACACGAAAGATGATGCGCGTATCCGGGGTTTGATCTGTCACGCCAATACCGACACCCATATTCACACTCATGCGGTCCGAAACACGATAAGATAGGCCGAAATTAAAAGTACCCGTATCAAAATCAGAACCGACAATTTTACGCCCTTCAGCACGGGATGCCGAAATTCGCACATGTTCATAGCTGATGCTGATTGAGCTTTTTTCATTCAAGGAAAAACCGACACCGAAATTGAGGCCGACACCATCGCCGGGATCAAGATTGGTGCGCGCGGGCGGGCCACCGGCACTATCCTGGATATCCACATCGCGCCCGATATTCCAAATATAGCGGAGACTACCGAAAAATACTGCCGGATCAGATGCCCAGGCGACGGTAACGCCGGGATCAATCGCCCAGAAGCCCGTGCCGGTCGGTAATTCCTTCGGCAGGCCACGCGTGAAGCCACCTTGCGGATCGGCAATGGTATAGATGGGCACTTCAAAGGGGCTGCGCCCGGAATCGCTTTTGACGCGCAGATTGGCGATGAAAACTGGCCAATCATTCAAACCTTCATTGATCTGATAGCTGGTGCCGAATTCAATATCACCAAGTCCACTACCGGTGGGACCAATGGTGATGGGCTGGGCATTGGTGTCTGCTGGTGCGGTTTGAATCGTATCACTTTGGCTGAGCCAGGGCACGCGGATATTCACTTCCATCCGATCCGTCACGCCATAACGCAGCGTCACTGCGCCAAGATTGCCGCGCTGCGTGGATTGGCGAATATCTACAGTCCCGAAAGTGATGCCGGGGATAATGGTAAAGCCATTGACAATGGCCTGGGTATTTTGCGCGTAGAAATATTCATAGGAAGGCTCGAGCGAGAACATGCCGCGCGGCGTCAGCACGCCACCAACGCGCGCAAGCGTTGGATCTGTTGCGATCACGCGTTGTTGTTCCTGCTGTTGGGCGGCGGCGGCCTCGGCTGCGGTCGAAGCGCTTTGATTGGCGGGCGCCTGGCTTGGGGCGGCGCTTTGGGCTTGCGCCACGCCGCTATCCAGTAAAATCACCGATACCAATAGCAGCATGGAAAGGCGCGCGGGCTGCAGCCCTTCTTGCGCCTTATTGCGCGCAGCGGCGCCTTTCGTGGAGTTTATCTCTTGCTTCGGCATGCTTGCGACCTTCGCGAATGGAGGAAAGCGCAACGCATCGGCAAATGCAGATGAAAATACCGAATACGATACGCTTGCGCATGAAGATGTTTGGCGCGGCGCAACATCGCAAATA
>CAIMVB010000222.1 GCA_903844785.1 uncultured Rhodospirillales bacterium
CGTTGGAATATGCCGCGCATCTTGCCGCACATCGCAACCCAAGACGCCATGCGCTGCGGCCTGCCAGCCTGATTGATCTGGTGGCGATCTTATCCTTCCTGGCACCACTAACCGGGGAGGGTTTTGGATTTCTCCGCGTGCTACGCACACTTCGGCTTTTGCACACCTATCGCACCTTGGCCTAGCTCCGCCAGGATATGCCCTTCTTCCGCAAACATGAAGAAGCGCTGATCGCCGGCGTGCAATTGGCCGTATTCGTCTTTGTGATGACCGCTATTGTTTATGAAAGCCAGCGTGGCATCAATGCGAAAATCGCCGATTACGCTGATGCGCTTTATTTCACCGTAACAGCCCTGACCACGACCGGGTTTGGTGACATCACGCTGGAAGGCAAATTCGGCAAACTGCTTTCCGTATTCATCATGATCTGCGGCGTGACGCTGTTTCTGCGCCTGGCGCAGGCGATGTTTCGCCCGCGCAAGGTGCGCTTTCCCTGCCCAAGTTGCGGGCTACAACGGCATGAACCTGATGCGGTGCATTGCAAGGCCTGTGGCACCAGGCTTGCCATCCCGGATGAGGGGCGCGATTAGACTGGCGTGCGCCATTCCGCATGGGCATTGGTGGTGCCGCGCACGACGCTTTCATAGGCTTCCTGCAAGCGCATGGTAATGGCACCCGGCTTGCCATCAGCAACCGGTAGCTTGTCCACGCTGGTGATCGGCAGCAATTCCTGACCCGTGCCGCAAAAAAACAGCTCATCAGCGATATAGAGTTCCGTGCGGTCAATCGTACCCTGTTCCACGGCAAGGCCATGTTCGGCGGCGAGTTGGATCACGGTATCGCGCGTGACGCTTTCCAGAATATCGTTTTCGCGGGAAGGCGTGATCAGTTTGCCGTCGCGCACCATGAAGAGGCAGGCGCCGGTGCCTTCGCTCATTTTACCGGCGCGCGTCATCAATAGCGCATTGTCATAACCGTCCGCCTTGGCCTGCAACATGGCGATGCGCCCGGCATGGTAATTTGCTGTCGCCTTGATGCGCGGCGGCATGGTGGTATCCGAAATTCGCGTCCAGGATGAGACATGCACGGAAAGCCCGCTGCTGCGCTTGGCATTGCGTTCACGCGGCATGGCGCCGCAAGCCCAGCCGACGCTGCCGGTGGTGGCCATGGAGCCCAGGCTTTCGATATGCACCTGGATGCGAATATAGCAATCATCATCCGGCGCATTGGCGCGAATGGCATCCAGCACCCCTTGGCGCATCACATCGCGTGAGGGCGGATTGTCGAAGCGCATGAATTTCATGCCTTGATCCAGCCGCACCAGATGTTCTTCCAACCGAAAGACGGAAAGCTGCTTGGTGGCTGGGTTCATATAGGCGCGAATGCCTTCAAACACTGTGCCGCCGTAAGCATGCCCTACCGAAAACGGATGCACCCGCGCTTCATCAAAGGCGATCTTCTTGCCGTTTTGGATGATGTATTTTGCTGTCCAGGCCATTGGTTTCCTCATTTATCCTGATGTTTTGTTGCACGCGCTTCGTCAAACCCACCCTGACCAGTCAAGGCGGCCCAGGCGCGGTAGCGTTCCGATGCCGCAACGCGGCCATCCGCGATCAATGCCCGCCAGACGCCGCAGGCTTCCACAAAGCGCGGAATGGAGCCGGGGAACATCGCGAGCGTGATGGCTTCCGCGATTTCATCTTCCGGCACCGCGGCGGCATAGGCGGCTTCAATCTGCCATTCCAGCAGCCGCCAGCGCGCACGGCAAACTTGCACGGCACATTGCGCCAGATGCACCAGGCGCCGAGGGGCGGCAGGGGCAATGCCCGCCATCGCATCCAAATAGGCCGCACGAGCATCAAAGGGCGCCAATTGCTGGCCCCAGCGATACGCGGCGAAATCAAACGCCTCGGCCCCGATGGCGAGGGCCGCTGCGCTGAAGGCCGCGCCGATCAGCGCATCATCCCCGCCGGCGGCACGGAATTTGGCGATGTGATGCGTCGCCAGAGCTTCATCCGTTGCGGCCAATACGGCGAGCCAGACAAATTCGCGGTCGTGATGCGACAATACGCGATCATCCAGCGCCATGGCGGTATAGGCGGCGTCATAGCCTTCCAGCAGACGGGGGAAGGCAAGCGCCAGCAGGCCGTGATGCGGCAGCAAATAGCCGCGCTTGGCCTTCACCGCGGCAAGGCGTGCTTCCAGTGCGGCAGTTGTTTCGCCGCTGGCGTTTTCTTCTTGGTCATTCATCCTTGGGTTAGGCTATACCGCTTCCAGCGCCCTTGTAATCCCCCGCGCGGGGCAGGATTATTCCGCCATGTCCAAGACAGCCGAACCAAACCTGCAAAACGCCCCCATTCTGCTGCGCGAAGATCGCGCGGGAGGGGTTTGCGTGGTGACCCTAAATCGCCCGGCGGCGCGCAATAGCCTCTCGCGGGCCATGTTGCAGGCGCTGGAGGAGATGCTGGCTGATATTGCCGCGGATAGCACCTGCCGCGTGGTGGTGCTGGCCGGCGCGGGTACGGTGTTTTGCGCTGGGCATGATTTGCGCGAAATCACCGCGCATCGCGCCGATGCGGATGGCGGGCGCGGCTTTTATGCTGATGCCATGGCGGCCTGCGCTCGGGTGATGCAGGGGATTGTGCGGCTGCCTCAGCCGGTGATTGCCGCGGTGCAAGGTGTGGCCACTGCCGCAGGCTGCCAATTGGTGGCAAGCTGCGATTTGGCCGTGGCGGCGGAAGATGCGCGCTTCTGTACGCCAGGCGTGGATATTGGTTTGTTCTGTTCGACGCCCGCCGTCGCCCTGGCGCGCGCGGTGCCGCGCAAGGCTGCTATGGAAATGCTGTTGCTGGGTGAGATGGTGCCGGCGGCGGAAGCGCAGCGACTTGGCCTGGTGAACCGCCTGGCACCGCGTGATGCGCTGATGGAAACCGCGCTGGGCTTGGCTGCGCGTATCGCTTCCCATTCCGCGATCACGGTACGTATGGGTAAGCGCGGCTTCAATACGCAAATCGAATTGCCGCTTTCGGAAGCCTATCGCGAAGCCGCTTCCGTGATGACGGAAAATCTGATGGCGCGCGATGCGGCGGAAGGCATTGGCGCCTTCCTGGAAAAGCGCCATCCGCATTGGGAAGATAGATAGGGGAGATGGCCGTGAACAAATACGAAAACGGGCTGGATCAGAACGCGGCCAATCATCAGCCGCTGACGCCACTGTTGTTTCTGGAACGCGCGGCGCAGGTTTATCCGGATTACCCCGCTGTGGTGCATGGGGCGGTGCAGCGCGATTACTTGGGCTTACGCAATCGCTGCGTGCAGCTTGCCCATGCGCTGAAGAAGCGCGGCATTGGGCGCGGCGATACGGTGGCGGCGATCCTGCCCAATATCCCTGAAATGCTGGAATGCCATTACGGCGTGCCCATGGCTGGTGCGGTGCTGAACACTATTAATACGCGGCTGGATGCGCCTACCGTTGCCTATATTCTGGATCACGGCGAAGCCAAGGCAGTGATTGTGGACCGCGAATTTATGCCCGTGCTGCGCGCTGCACTCGCGGAATGTGCCGCCAAGCCGATCATTATTGAAGTGCATGATGCGCTGGCGCCGGAAGCCATGCATGGCGAAACCTTGGGCGGGCTGGAATATGAAAGCTTTATCGCCGAAGGCAGCGCTGATTTCGCCTGGGAAATGCCGCGCGATGAATGGGATGCGATTACGCTGAATTACACGTCGGGCACCACGGGCAAGCCAAAAGGCGTTGTCTATCACCATCGCGGCGCCTGCCTTTTGGCGACCGGCAATGTGCTTTCCGCCGGCATGGGTAAGCAACCATCCTATTTATGGACGCTACCAATGTTTCATTGCAATGGCTGGTGCTTTCCCTGGACCGTGACAGCGCAGGCCGGCTTGCATGTATGCCTGCGCGCCGTGCGCGGTCCCGATATGTGGCGCCTGATGGCGGAGCATAATGTCAGCCATATGTGCGGCGCGCCGATTGTGATGGCGACTTTGTTGGCGACCCCTGCCGCCGAGAAACGCAGCCTGGTTTATCGCGTGCAATTCGTAGTCGCCGGCGCGCCGCCGCCCGAAGCGGTGCTGGCCGCGATGACGGAAGCGGGCTTCGCTGTTTGCCATGTTTATGGCCTTACCGAAGTTTATGGCCCTGCCGTGGTGAATGAATGGCATGACGAATGGGAAGACAAACCCGCGCCCGAACAAGCCGCGCTGATGGCGCGCCAGGGCGTGCGCTATCTGGCGCTTGAAGGCCTTGATGTGATGGACCCTGAAACCATGCGCCCCGTCCCCGCTGATGGCACGACGATGGGCGAGGTGATGATGCGTGGCAATGTTGTGATGAAGGGCTATTTGAAGGACGCCGCCGCCACGCAATCCGCCTTTGCCGGTGGGTGGTTTCATACGGGCGACCTCGCGGTGAAATATCCAGATGGCTATATTCAGCTCAAGGATCGGTCGAAGGATATCATTATCTCGGGCGGCGAGAATATCAGCAGCATTGAAGTGGAAGATGCGCTCTATAAGCACCCATCGGTTGCCGTGGTGGCGGTGGTGGCGAAGCCCGATGAGAAATGGGGCGAAACGCCCTGCGCCTTTGTGGAATTGAAACCGGGGCTGAGCGCAACGCCCGAGGAATTGATCAATTTTGCGCGTCAGCATTTAGCGGCCTTCAAACTGCCGCGCCACATTGTTTTCGCCGAATTACCCAAAACCTCCACCGGCAAAATCCAAAAGCACGTGCTGCGTGCGCAAGCGAGGGGCGCATGAGCATGATTGAAAAAGCGCTCGCCCATGCCGAAGCAGGGCTGGATGGCGCGCGGGAGCGTTGGTTTGACCTGCTGCGTATCCCAAGCATCAGCGCCAACCCTGCCCATGCCGGCGATTGCGCACATGCGGCGGATTGGGTGGCGGCACGCTTGCGCGACATTGGCTTTACCGCCGCCATTCACGCCACGCCTGGCCATCCGGTGGTGATTGCGCATCATCCGGGCCCGGGTGGCAATGCGCCGCATGTTTTATTCTATGGCCATTATGATGTGCAGCCCGCGGATCCGCTGGAGCTTTGGGATAGCGCCCCCTTCGACCCGGTGTTGATCGATGGCCCGCATGGCAAGCGCGTGGTGGCGCGTGGTGCCGTGGATGATAAGGGCCAAACCATGATGTGGCTGGAAGCTTTGCGCGCCTGGCATGCCGTTGCCGGCGGCCCGCCCTGCCGCGTGACGGTATTGGTGGAAGGCGAAGAAGAAGTCGGCAGTCCCAATTTGGATGACGTGCTTGAAGCGCGCGCGGCGGAACTTCGCGCCGATGTTGCCGTCATCAGCGACACCAATATGTGGGACATCAATACACCCGCCATCAGCACGCGGCTGCGCGGACTTGTCTATGCGCAGATTGATTTGCGTGCCGCGAATAAGGATTTGCATTCGGGGCTGTTTGGTGGTTCCGCGCTTAATCCCATCAATGCGCTGACACGCATATTGGGTGAGATCACGGATGATCAGGGGCGCATTCAACTCCCTGGCTTTTATGAGGGCATCGCCGAACCACCGCCCGAAGTACTGAAGCAATGGCAGGCGCTGGGTTTTGATGAAGCTGCCTTCCTGCGTGGCATTGGGCTTTCTGTTCCGGTTGGTGAGAAAGATCGCAGCGCCTTGGAACGGCTTTGGGCACGTCCAACCGCGGATATCAACGGCATTTGGGGCGGCTACATGGGTGAGGGTTCCAAGACCGTCATTCCCGCCGAAGCCCATGCCAAGATTTCTTTCCGCCTGGTGCCGGGGCAGGAACCCGCGCAGATCATCGCAGGCTTGCGTGATTTTATTGTGGATCGCCTGCCGGAAGATGCGCGGGTTTCCATTCAGGTTTTCAGCACTTCACCGGGTATTGAGATCGCCTCAGACAGTCCCTTTGTGCGCAAGGCTGAAGCGGCCCTGGCCGCTGAATATGGCCGCGCGCCAGTGCTGCAAGGCTGTGGCGGGTCCATCCCAGTCGTCGAAAGCCTGCGCCGCATATTGGGGCTTGATTCGCTCTTGATCGGCTTCGGGCTGGAAGATGACCAGGTGCATAGCCCGAATGAGAAATTCGAATGGCGATGCTTTCATCAGGGCATGCGGAGCCATATCCGCCTGCTGGGCGCGCTGGCGCAAGGCTGAACAGGAATACGCAAATCATGCAGGAATTTCATGGGGTTTTCCCTTATCTGGTCTCCCCCATCGCGCCTGATGGCAGCGTTTTGGAAGCCGAATTGCGCCGCCTGGTAGACCATCTGATCGCATCCGGCGTGCATGGGCTGACCCCCTTGGGCAGCACGGGGGACTTCGCCTATCTGGATGCGGCGCAGCGTCGGCGCATTGTGGAAATTGTGGTGTCTCAAACTGCGGGCCGTGTGCCTGTTGTGGCGGGGGTGGCCGCTACCACGATTGCGGATGCCGAACGCCAGGCGCGGGATTATGCGGCGATGGGGGCAGATGGCATCCTTGCCATTCTGGAAGCCTATTTTCCGCTGAATGACGCGGCGGTGGTTTCCTATTTCAAGGCGATTGCCGATGCTACTGAATTGCCGACGGTGCTCTACACCAATCCCAATTTCCAGCGTTCTGACCTATCCCTCCCGGCGATTGAAAAGCTTTCCCATCATCCGCGCATCTGCCTGATCAAGGATGCTTCCACCAATACGGGGCGCTTGCTTTCCATCCTGAACCGCACGCAAGGGCGCATCGGTGTTTTCGCGGCATCCGCCCATATCCCGGCCGCGGTGATGATGATTGGCGGCAAGGGTTGGATGGCGGGGCCGGCCTGCGCCATTCCGCGCGAGAGCGTGCGGCTTTACGAATTATGCCGCGCGGGCAAATGGGATGCGGCCATGGTGCTGCAACGCGCGCTTTGGCGTGTAAATGAGCTTTTTGCCGCGCATTCACTCGCGGCCTGCATCAAGGGTGCCTTGCAAATCCAAGGCTTCGCGGTGGGTGATCCCATCCTGCCGCAAGCGCCGCTTGCGCCGGAAGGGCGAGAGGCGGTGCAGGCCGCGCTCAAGCTTGCGGCGGAAGCGCTCTCCGCCGCGCCAGAAGCCTGAAGGCGTGAGCATTCAGCAACGGCGCCTGCCTTTCATTCTGGGCGCCATGGCGGCCATTGGGCCGTTTTCGATTGATATGTATCTGCCGGCCTTGCCGATGTTGGGTGAGGCTTTGGGCAGCACCGCAGGCGCAGCGCAGGCAAGCCTTGCGGTGTTTTTCCTTGGCATGGCGCTGGGGCAAATCTTCTATGGGCCGCTGGCGGATCGTTATGGCAGGCGCCTGCCGCTGTTCATCGGACTTTCAGTTTATACGCTGGCCTCCTTGGCTTGCGCCTTGGCGCCCAATATCGAAAGCCTGATTGCCGCGCGGTTGCTGCAGGCGCTTGGTGGTTGCACCGGCATGGTGATTTCGCGTGCTGTGGTACGCGATGTCACGGATGAACGCGGCGCGATTCGCTTGATGGCGAAGTTAATGCTGGTGATGGGGGTGGCGCCGATCATCGCTCCCATCATCGGTGGCGCGCTTTTAGGCGTGATCGGCTGGCGCGGTATTTTCCTGTGCCTTGCGGCTTACGGCGCGGTTTTACTGCTGGTGATTGCGCTATTCCTGCCGGAAACCCTGCCCGTTGAACGCCGCCGCCAGGATGGTTTGCCCCAAGTCTTTGGTGTCTGGCGGCGCTTGCTGGGCGATAGCTATTTCATGGGCCATGCGCTGGCGGGTGGCCTCGTGATCGGGGGGATGTTCGCCTATATCACCGCATCGCCCTTTGTCTTTATGCAATTGCACGGTGTGCGGGCGGAAGATTACGGCTTTTATTTCGGCGCAAATGCGCTTGGCATCATGCTGGCAGGGCAGATCACTGCGCGGCTTTCAGATCGGCTCGCGCCGGCACGCATGCTTTCCATCGCCATTGGCATCAGCGCCATCTCTGGCGCGCTTTTATTGTTGGCGACCAGCACTGGGTTTGGCGGTTTTACGGCGATTGTCGTCAGCCTGTTTCTTTATGTTTCGACCATAGGCGCTGTCATGCCGCTTACCGCCGCACGCGCAATGGCGCCACATGGCGCCATTGCCGGCAATGCCTCAGCGCTCATGGGTACGCTGCAATTCGGCTCTGGCGCGCTTGTGGGCGTTGCCTTGGGCGCGCTGCAAAACGGCACTGCCTTGCCCATGGCGCTGGTGGTGGCGCTATGCGGCGCGGGTGGCTGGTTGGCGCGGCGCCTATTGGTGAAATAAGCGCCCGGAGCATTTTCAAGCCAAGTGGAATCACTTTGCGGCTCGGAAAATGCGACCAAACAAAAGTTTAGAGCGGTTCCCGTGAACGAAGGTCAACGGTAATCGCTCTAAATCTCACGTCATCTTCTTGCCAAGCGTCCAGCCGCCATCCACCGTCAGCACTGCGCCTGTGGTGAAGGAGCTTTCTTCGCTTGCCAGGAACATCATCGCATTGGCCACTTCCTGGGTTTCGCCGGAACGCCCCATGGCGTGGAGTTCCTGGATTCTCCGGGCGACATCCGCATCCTGGAAATAACGCTCGGTCATTGGGGTGCGGATCACGCCAGGTGCTACCGCATTCACACGAATGCCACGCGGGGCCAATTCCATCGCCAAGGCTTTCGTCAGCCCCACCACCGCGTGTTTGGATGTCACGTAAGCGACGCGTTCTGGTGTTGCCACCAGCCCAAGGGTGGATGCGATATTCACAATCCGTCCTGGCTTACCCAGCGCAATCAACCGCCGCGCGAAGGCTTGTGCTGGCAGGAAGCTACCCGTCACATTAATGCTCATGGTGCGCTGCCAATCTTCGAATGAAAGATCAAGCAGCGGGCTGATTTCGCGCACGCCCGCGCAGTTCGCCAATACATCCATCCGGCCGAGCACGGCTTCTGCGCCGGCGATGAAATCGCGCACCGCAGCGGGATTCACCACATCCAAGACAAAGGCATGGGCTTCGCCATCACGCTTGCGGATATCGGCGGCCGTTGCTTCCACCGCTGCCTGATCAATATCAGCGATAGCGAGCCGCGCGCCTTCCGCCGCAAAGGCCAGCGCCAATTGCCGGCCAATGCCGCTGGCCGCACCGGTAATCAATACGCCTTGATCACGAAATCTCATTTACGTTCTCCCTTGTTTCTTATGCCGCGATCAGATCAGCGGCTTTTTCGGCGATCATATTTGTGGCGGCATAAGTATTGCCGGAAACCATGGTCGGCATGCAGGAAGCATCTGCCACGCGCAGCCCCTCAAGCCCGATCACCTTCATGGAGGCGGGATCAACCACCGCCATGGGATCAATCCCCATCTTGCAGGAACCGATCGGGTGATAGGTGGTGGAACCCGTCGCGCGCGCATGGGCCAGCCATTCATCATCGGTTTGTACGGATGGCCCCGGGAAATTCTCGGCAACCACGTAATCGGCCAGGGGGCGCGTTTGCAAAAGCTGGCGCATATATTTCATCGCCGCCAGCAGCGCGTCGCGGTCCATCTGATCTTGCAGATAATTCGGCTGAATTTCCGGCTTGGTGCGCGGGTCAGCCGAAAGCGCCTTCAGCCAGCCCTTGCTTTCTGGGCGTAGCTGAGAACAGCCAAGCGTCATGCCCGCCTGCGTATCCAGTTCGGTCACACCATAACGCCCGGTTGGGTAACTCGCTGGCGCGAAGTAAAGCTGCATATCGGGTGTGGCAAGGCCCTCACGGGTTTTCATATAGCCGCCTGCATGGCTTGGGCTTGCCGTCAGCAGCCCCTTCCGTGTGAAGGCATAGCGCAGCACCTCAATCGCCAGCCGCACACCGCGCGAACGTTCATTGAGCGAACCCGCACCTTTCACCAAGGCGGATACCCGCACCGCGTAATGGTCGCGCAGATTCTTGCCCACACCTGGCAGCGCATGGACAACATCAACCCCAATGCCGGAAAGCCATTCCGGGTCGCCTACGCCCGAGATTTGCAAAAGCTGCGGCGTATTGATGGCACCACCTGAGAGAATCACATCGCGCCGCGCGCGAATGGTAATGGGCGCGCCGCCTTCCTGCGTATAGCGAATGCCAACCGCGCGCTTGCCTTCAAAGACAATCGCTTCCGCCAAAGCGCGCTGGATCAGCTTGAGATTGGGCCGTGACAGGGCAGGGCGCAGATAGGCGTCAGCGGGGCTCCAGCGCCGGCCACCGCGCATCATTTGCTGATATAAAAACGTGCCTTCCTGATTTCCGGAATTGTAATCCGGCGTGCGGCGCAGGCCGAGCGCTTCATTCGCGGCCATATAGGCTTCGGACAGATCATGCGGGTCGCGCTGGTCTTCGATGGAAAGCGGGCCGGAATCCCCACGCACCGAGGGATCGCCGCCGCCATTGCCGCGCGTCTCAGCGCGCTTGAAATAGGGCAGTACATCATCCCAAGACCAACCGCGGCAGCCAAGCTGCGCCCACATATCATAATCGGCGGATTGGCCGCGCACATAAAGGTGCCCGTTGATGGAACCCGAACCACCA
This sequence comes from uncultured Rhodospirillales bacterium, assembly GCA_903844785.1. Taxonomy (GTDB): domain Bacteria; phylum Pseudomonadota; class Alphaproteobacteria; order Acetobacterales; family Acetobacteraceae; genus Neoroseomonas. Next base: position 10,517 of record CAIMVB010000222.1, read on the forward strand.
ATCACCTTGCCGCGCGGGAAGGGGATTTTGCGATTATCGATGTAAGGCCCAGGCGCGGTTTCATAACCCCAATTGAGCTTCGGATTATAGACGGTTTTGTTGAAGCCGGCTGGGATTTTGATGAAGATGTTATTGTCCTTGCCACCCGCTTCCAGAATGGCAACGCTATTTTTGCCCGAAGCACTCAGCCGATTGGCCAGCACGCAGCCGGCGGCACCGGCGCCCACAATCACATAGTCGAATTCTTCCATGGCGATTTCCCCTCAACCTTTGAGGGAAGGCTAGGCCGAGCATCGCCACGGGGGAAGGGCTAATCCTCTTCCTCTTCCGGCGTCACGGCCGCTGGAATCGCATAGGCTTCGGTCATCCAGCGGCCCAAATCCACCTGCCGGCAGCGATCGGAACAAAAGGGGCGCTGATCGGGCGCCGGGGCGCGGCCACAAACCGGGCAGCGCGGGCGGCGCGGTTGTTTTTCGGTTTCAGTCACGCGGCACCTCGCGGAGTTGGGGTGAGCCTTGCGCCACGCTACGCAATTCAAGCCCATGGCCGGCCAGCGCGGCGTATTCTTCCAAAGCGCCAGGTAACGCGCGCAAGGCGGTGATGACCTCTGGCCGCGCTTCCAGCATCAGGCGCTGAGCGGGGCGGGCTGAGGCATCGCGCGCTGCTTGGCGCAATGCCGCAAGCCCTTCCGCCAAGGGCGAGTGCAACACCTCGGCCAAGGGCGGGTGGATGCGGTCGCGCACAATTTCAAACAATCCAAGCCCGGTCAGCCCCACCAGCCGCGCCAGCGCATCCGGGCGCAGCGCAGCGCGCAAGGGTTCCAGCAAAGCCTGGCGCCGCTTTGGCGAAAGCCCAGCCACATCCAGCAGAATAGCACCAGAGAGGTTACGCAGCCGGATCTGCCGCGCAATTTCCGGCAGCGCCGCTTCATTGAAACGCGCCAAGCCGTCGCCGGCGCCAGCGCTATCCACGTCCAAAGCGGTCAGCGCCCGCGTTGTTTGGATATGCAAAACGCCGCCACCCGGCAGCGGTGCTGCACTTTCGGCCAGCGCGGCAAATTCCCCTTCCAGAACCTCATCGAAGACCGCGCCATGCGAAAGCACCACGCGATCCTGAAGCGCGCCACGCAGCCGCGCCGCCAAGGCCGCGCCATGAACGCGCAGCGGCGCTTCGGGATATTGCGCGGCCAGACGCTCCGCCGCCGATGGCCCGCGCGCGACCAGGCGCGGCGCACCGGTGGGGGCGGCGGCGATGCGGGCCGCTTCTGCATCCGTCAGCAGGGCGGAAAGCCTCGGCCCCTTGCCGGCCTGCGCGGCGCGCGTCACGCGCAGCCCTAAAATCTGCCCTTCCTGCACCGCCTGTTTGATCGGCTGGCGCGGCGCGCTGGCGGCGCTTTCCGGCAGGAAGCCGGTTTCATTTCCAGGAAGCGCCACGAAGGCGCCCGACATGGCAGCCGAGATCGCCAGCACGCGCCCGCGCTGCAAATCACCAACACCATCAGGCCGCGCCGGGCGTTCCACCCAGGCTTCCGTCAGCACGCCACCCCGCAGCAATGCGGTCCGTACCTCGCCGGGGGAGGCTTCCACCAGGATCAGGGCTTCAGCCACCCAATGCCTCGGAGCATTTGCGCGGTTTCAAACAGCGGCAGCCCAACAACATTGGAATGGCTGCCTGAGAGGAAGCGCGTGAAAGCCTCGGCCCGGCCCTGGATGGCATAGGCGCCGGCCTTGCCCTGCCATTCGCCGGAAGCGATGTAGTCTTCCATCTGCGCTTCGGTCAGGCGCTGGAAGGTGACATTGGTTTCCACCAGGCGCTGTATGCGCCGACCATCGGGTAGCGCCAGCACCACGCCCGTGGTGACGCAATGCCGCCGGCCGGAAAGCAGCGCCAGGCAATGCCGCGCCTCGGCCTCGGTTTCGCCCTTGGGCAGGATGCGCCGGCCAACGCCCACCACCGTATCGGCGGCAAGCACTAGCGCGCCTTCGGCCAAAGGGACCGCCGCTGCCGCCTTGGCAAGCGAAAGCCTAGCCGCCAAGGCGCGCGGCACCTCGGCCTTCAAAGGCGTTTCATCAATATCTGTGGCAATCACCCGTGCGGGGGTAATGCCCAGCCGCGCCAGCAAATCCAGGCGGCGGGGGCTGGCGCTCGCCAATACCAGCGGCAAGCGCGGCGCTTCCATGGGCAGGGCTTACTTGAAGCGGAAGGTGATGCGGCCCTTGGTCAGATCATAGGGCGTCATTTCAACATTGACGCGATCACCAGCCAGCACGCGGATGCGGTTCTTGCGCATCTTCCCGCTGGTATGGGCCAGGACCATATGGTCGTTATCCAGTTTCACGCGGAACATGGCGTTGGGCAAAAGCTCCACCACCTCTCCGCTGAACTCCATCATGTCTTCTTTGGGCATCGGGCCTCAATTGTAGGGCGCGCAGGGCGCCAGGGTTCAAGATTGCGGCGCAAAATGGTCCCATGCCCCCGCCGGGTCAAGCGCGATCCCGGCAGCAGCGTGGTTTTGCCATGAAAACCGAGCGAAAAGCCTATGCGGCCAGCGCTACAGTGTAATCGCCTTCGGTCTTTTCGCGCATTTCGGCTTCGGTCACGCCGGGGGCGAGTTCCACCAGGCGCATCGCCGCCGGCCCGCGCCGGGCGATTTCGAACACGCCAAGATCGGTGATCACCATATCCACTACGCGGCTGCCCGTGAGCGGCAGGGCGCATTGCTTGAGCAGCTTGGGCTTGCCGCCGGCGGTATGTTCCATCAGCACAATCACACGCTTGACGCCGGCCACCAGATCCATGGCGCCGCCCATGCCCTTCACCATCTTGCCGGGGATCATCCAATTGGCGAGATCGCCATTTTCGGCCACCTGCAAGGCGCCCAGGATGGAAAGGTCAATATGCCCGCCGCGGATCATGCCGAAGGATTGCGCGGAATCGAAGAAGGAACTGGTCGGCAATTGCGTGATGGTCTGCTTGCCGGCATTGATCAGGTCAGCATCTTCTTCGCCCTCATAGGGGAAGGGGCCAAGGCCCAGCATGCCGTTTTCGCTTTGCAGCTGCACATTGAAGCCGGCCGGCACGTGATTGGCGACTAGAGTCGGGATGCCGATGCCAAGGTTCACATAAAAGCCATCTTGCAATTCGCGCGCCGCACGAGCGGCCATTTCATCGCGATTCCAGGCCATGGTTTTTCTCCTTAACCCTGGGATTCAGCGCCGGCCGCGGCGGCGGGCGCGTGTTTGCGGACAGTGCGCTGTTCAATGCGTTTTTCGTAGCCGGGCGGGCAGGTGATCATGCGCTTCACGAATATACCCGGCGTGTGGATATGGTCCGCGTCAATCTCGCCAGGCCGCACCAAATGTTCCACCTGCGCCACCGTGACGCGCGCTGCAGTTGCCATCATCGGGTTGAAGTTCCGCGCGGTCTTTCGATAGACCAGATTGCCTTCATGATCGGCCATATAGGCGTGGATGATGGCAAGGTCGGCCACAATGCCGCGTTCCATCACATAGGTCTCGCCATCAAATTCGCGGGTTTCCTTGCCCTTGGCGACTTCCGTGCCAACGCCGGTTTTCGTGAAAAAGGCCGGGATGCCAGCGCCGCCGGCGCGGATGCGCTCGGCCAGGGTGCCTTGCGGGTTGAATTCAATTTCAAGCTCACCGGCCAGGTATTGCCGGGCGAATTCGGCATTTTCACCGACATAGCTTGAAATCATTTTGCGGATTTGGCGCGTTTTGAGCAGCAGGCCCAAACCGGCATCATCCACCCCGGCATTATTGGACACCACCGTCAGGTCCTTCACGCCGGATTCGCGAATGGCCTCAATAAGCAACGTTGGAATGCCCGAAAGCCCGAAGCCGCCGGAATGGATCACCATGCCATCGCGCAGCAGCCCGGAAAGTGCTGCTTTGGCGTCCGGATAAATCTTTTTCATGGGGTTGGACCTCATGCCTTGCCGTTTCGAACGGATCACTACTCTCAGAATTGCTATTCGGGAAGGGTCTACCCCCTTGCCGAACGATCATCTGGGCGCTAATACCGCGCCTCTTCCTTGGGGGGCCATAGCTCAGTTGGGAGAGCGCTTGAATGGCATTCAAGAGGTCAGGGGTTCGATTCCCCTTGGCTCCACCACCCCAATCAGGAAGCTGATACCGCTACAATGCGGTAATCAAACAAGCCACCTTCCAGCTCCGTAATCGTGACATGTTCGCCTGGCCTGATCGGGCTGGTGCCAGGGTCAAAGCGTGCCTCTGGCGCATCCAGGCGTTCGGCCTGGCTGCCGCTGAAGCGGATGAACCAGCCATTATCGCCATCATATTGCACGTCGCCCTGTTCGGGCGGCGCATCCGGCCGGTAGCGCCGCGCGCGCCAGGGGGCAGGGTCCTCTGCCCAGGCAAGCGCATCGGGGTGGCCCGCCGCATCAAGGGCCAATTCAATCTCGTAGCGATGATCCACGCAGCCCAGCGGAAACCCCGGCCCCGCCGCGAGCGAGAGTGTCACCAGCATCCGCTCCATGCTCAGCGCCTCCTGTATGCTTGGCAGAATAGTAGATCAGGCTCTGCAAAGCCCCAATCACTTTTCAGATCGCGACCTTCACGCCCAATTCCACCACGCGGTCTGATGGGATGCGGAAGAATTCCGTGGCGGAAAGTGAATTGCGGCTCAGCAGCATGAAAAGCCATTGCCGCCAGCGTGACATTTTCGGCACGGCCGCCGCCACCACTGTCTCCCGCCCCAGGAAATAGGAAGTCTGCATGGGTTCATAGGGAATGCCGAATTCACCCAATGCCTCAAGCTCACGCGGGATATTGGGGCTTTCCTGGAAACCATAGCGGAGCGCAACGCGGTAGATATTGGGCGCCAATTCCTCCACCGCCCGGCGGCGATCGGCGCCGATTTGCGGCACATCTTCGTTCGTCACGGTCACGAACAGAACGCGTTCATGCAAAACCTTATTGTGCTTCAGATTATGCAGCAGCGCGCCGGGCAGGAATTCCGCCTGGCTGGTCATGAAAACCGCTGTGCCGGGCACGCGCACGGTGCGCGATTGCGGAAGGCGCGCGATGAAGGATTTAAGAGGCAGCCCATCCTGGCGAATGCGCGCGAACAGCAATTCCCGCCCGCGATGCCAAGTCAGCATCATTATGAACAGCACAACGCCGAGGACCAGCGGCACATAGCCGCCTTCTGGAATTTTCAGCACGTTGGATAGGAAGAACGCCAAATCAAGCGCCAGCAACGGCAGGAAAACGCCAAGCACAGCAAGCAGCGGCCAGCCAAACTTCCGATGAAACACAACGATAGCGAGCAATGTGGTGCAGACAAAAGTGCCCGTTACCGCAATGCCATAGGCTGCCGCCAAACGTTCGGAATCGCGGAACGTCATCACCAGAATCAGCACGCCGATCAGCAGGGCGATATTCACCTGCGGCATATAGATCTGGCCTTCTTCGGTATCGCTGGTGTGGCGCACCACAAGCCGCGGCATGAAGCCAAGCTGCACGCATTGCCGCGCAATGGTATAGGCACCCGAAATCATCGCCTGGCTGGCAATGATGGTGGCGGCGGTTGCCAGGAATACCAAAGGCAGGCGGAACCATTCGGGCGCGAGCAGAAAGAACGGGTTTTCCAGCGCCGCCGGATCGCGCAGCAATAGCGCGCCCTGGCCAAGATAATTCAGCACCAACGCCGGCAGCACAATCACCATCCAGGCCCAGCGAATGGGTCGGCGCCCAAAATGGCCCATATCGGCGTAAAGCGCCTCAGCCCCTGTCACCGCCAGCACCACCGACCCAAAGGCAATAAAGGCCGCAAACTTGTAATGCAGGCAGAAGGTAATCGCCCAATGCGGCGAAATGGCAGCCAATACGCCAGGGTTATGCAGCACTTCCCAAAGCCCAAGCAGCCCCAGCACCAGGAACCAGGCCGCACAAATTGGGCCAAAGACCGCACCCATTTTCGCCGTCCCGCGATATTGCACCAGGAAAAGCGCCACCAGGATCACGACCGAAATCGGCAAAACCGCTTTTTCCAAATGCGGTGAGACAACCTTTAGCCCCTCCACCGCCGAAAGCACAGAAATCGCCGGGGTGATGATGCCATCGCCGAAAAACAGGCAGGCGCCGGCTATCCCAATCAGCGCCAGGGCCCAGCGCAACCGCGGGCTTTCCACGCTCCGCTGCGCCAGCGCCATCAGCGCTAGTATGCCGCCCTCACCCCGATTATCGGCGCGGAGCACGAAGGCGACGTATTTCACCGTGACGGTCAGGATGAGCGACCAGATGATCAGGCTGAGCAGGCCTAGCACCTCCCAAGCCTCCACCCCCCCGTCTTCGAAATGGCTGGCGGCAGCGCGCATGGCGTAAAGCGGCGAAGTGCCGATATCGCCATAAACAACGCCCAGCACACCCAAAATCAGGGCAAGCGATGGGGTAGCACGGTCTGTAGCGGCGGGGGTGCTCATGGTGGCGGACTCTGCGCCTTCAGCGCTGGGATGCAAGAGCTTTGTCTTGCACCCGGCACATGGCGGGCATTCAATGCCCGCGCAGGATCTGGCTCAAAAATAGCTTGAGCCGGTCGGTCTTGGGTGCATTAAAGACCTGATCGGGGGTGCCGACCTCCACCACCTCACCCTGGTCCATGAAGACCACGCGGTCCGCGACCTGGCGGGCGAAGCCCATTTCATGGGTGACCACCATCATGGTCATGCCCGTGCCGGCCAATTCCACCATCACATCCAGCACTTCCTTGATCATTTCGGGATCGAGGGCGGAGGTAGGCTCATCAAACAGCATGATCTTCGGGCGCATGCAAAGGGCGCGGGCAATGGCCACGCGCTGCTGCTGCCCGCCGGAAAGCTGGCCCGGATATTTCAACGCCTGTTCGGGGATTTTCACCCGCGCAAGCAATTCCATCGCCAATTCTTCCGCTTCCTTCTTGGGCGTGCGTCGCACCCAGATTGGCGCCAGGGTGCAGTTTTCCAGCACCGTCAGATGCGGGAAAAGATTGAAGGATTGGAACACCATGCCGACTTCGCGGCGGATCGCATCCAGCGCGCGCACATCATCGGTCAGTTCAATCCCTTCCACGGCGATACGACCTTCCTGGTGAATTTCCAGGCGGTTGATGCAGCGGATCATGGTGGATTTGCCCGAACCCGATGGGCCGCAAACCACCACGCGTTCGCCAGGGGCGACGGCCAGGTTCACATCGCGCAGCACATGCAGTGCGCCGAACCATTTATTGACCCCGGCCAATTCAATGGCGGGTGGGGCATCAGCCCGGGCGGCGGAGGCGATCTGCTCAGCGGTAGCGGTAGCGCTCATGATATTCGTCTCCAAAGGCTCAGCGGCGGCGATGGCGGTTCAAATCCGCCTCCAACCCGCGGCTATATTTCGACATGGCGTAGCAGAAAACCAAATAAATGGCGCCGACAAAGACATAGACCTCAACGCCGAAACCCTGCCAGGCGGGCTCCACAATCGCGGTCTTGCCGGCGGTCAGCAGGTCAAAGATGCCAATGATCAGCACCAGTGACGTATCCTTGAAGAAGCCGATGAAGGTATTGACCAGCGGCGGGATTACCATGCGCAAGGCCTGCGGCAGGATGATCAGCCCGGTCTTCTGCCAATAGGAAAGGCCCATCGCATCGGCGGCTTCATATTGGCCCTTGGGCAGGGCTTGCAGCCCGCCGCGCACGACTTCGGCCAGATAGGCGCCAGCAAACAGGATGATGGCGATCTGCGCGCGCAGCAGCTTATCAATATTCATCCCTTCCGGCAGGAAAAGCGGGAACATGACGCTGGCCATGAACAGCAGGCTGATCAGCGGCACGCCACGAATCAGTTCCACATAAAGCACACAGAGTACCTTGATGGCGGGCAGAGATGACCTTCGGCCAAGCGCCACCAGAATGGAAAGCGGAAAGGCAAAGGCCAGCCCGAAGGTCGCCAGGATCAGCGTAATGGGCAGACCCCCCCAGCGTTCCTGCGGCACATAGGAAAGCCCGAAAACACCGCCCCACATCAGAATGCCAATCGCGGTCAGCATCCCAATCCAGACCAGCGCCAATTCCCAGCGCCAGAAGCTCCGTATGGCGGAGATGATGTACAGCACCACGAATAGCACGCAGGCCAAGGCCGGCCGCCAATGCTGTTCATAAGGATAGGTGCCAAACAGCATGAAGCGGTGCTTTTCGCCAATCACCGCCCAGCAGGCGCCCGCGCCGCGCAAATCACGGCAGGCTTGCGTCTGCGGTCCCTGCGCATTGGAAGGCACGGACCAGATCGCATTCACAAAGGCCCAATCAATGAAGGACAGCGCCAGCTTGATCAGCAAATAGCCCATGGCCAGCGTCACCGCTGTGGAAAGCCAACCCGAAAACAGATTGGTCTTGGCCCAGGCAATCGGCCCCACCGCCGTGATCGGCGGCTTGCGCGGGCCGGATGGTATGGCTGTATCGCTCATGGCCGGCTCCTTATCGTTCAACCAGCGCAATGCGCGCATTATACCAATTCATGAATAGGCTGATCGAAAGGCTGATGGTCAGATAAACCACCATGATGATGGCAATGCCTTCAATCGCCTGCCCTGTTTGGTTCAGTGTCGTATTGGCGATGGAGACAATATCCTGATAGCCGATCGCGACCGCGAGCGAGGAATTCTTCGTCAGGTTCAGGTAATTCGATGTCATGGGCGGGATAATGACGCGCAGTGCCTGCGGCATCACAATCAGGCGCAGCACGGATCCATGCTTTAGGCCAAGTGCCTGCGCCGCTTCCCATTGCCCGTGATTGACCGACATGATGCCCGCACGCACCACTTCGGCGATAAAGCCCGCCGTATAGGTTACAAGCCCGATCAGCAGCGCGAAATATTCGGGGCTGACATTGATGCCGCCGCGGAAATTAAAGCCGCGCAGCACGGGGTATTCAATCTCCCACGGCGCGCCCATGCCCCACCAGACTGCGACGGGAAGCGCGAGCATCAGCCCAAGTGCCGTGGGCCAAACCTTGCGCGGCTGGCCATCCGCCATCTGCTTCGCGCGCGCCATGCGCCCATAAGCCCAGGTGCCGATAATGCCGAGCAAAAACACTACCAGCGCAGCGGTATGTGCATTTTCCCAGATCAGCGCGGGAAGCTTCAGGCCACGATTGGACAGCACCACCCCTTCCATGGGCTTCAAAGCCTGGCGCGGCCCGGGCAGCCCCTGCAAAATCGTGTACCAGAACAGCAATTGCAGCAGCAGCGGCAAATCGCGAATGATTTCAATATAGGCGCCGGCAATGCGCGACAGCAGGAAGTTCTTCGAAAGTCGCGCAATGCCAATCAAGGTTCCCAGAATGGTCGCCAGCACCACACCAATCACCGCGACCTTCAGCGTATTCAAAACGCCGACCATCAAGGCGCGGAAATAGGTATCGGTGGGCTCGTAAGAAATCAGGCTTTCGGCGATGGGCAGCCCAGCCTCACGGTCCAAAAAGCCAAAGCCAGTTGCGATGCGCCGCACGGCCAGATTGTGGGAGGTATTGCTGTAGAGCCAATAGATCAGGCTGCCGACGGCAGCGACGACCACGATCTGCCAGAAAATGCCGCGCACCCTTTCATCCGACCAGGAGAGCCGGAGCGGGCGTTTGGGCGGGCGCCGCTTATAGCGCGGATCGCTCGTCGTTTCGGACATTATGAGCCTCTCCTGATTATTGGCCTGCCCCGGGGGGCAGGGTAGTGCCGCCGCAGCATCAAGTTTGCCGCATTCGGAGACACTGCGTTACCGGATAGCGGGCCAATCCCGCAAGCGCCCGAGCATGGCTGCCAGGCGCCAGGGCGAAGGGCCGTGGGAAGATTGGCGGCTAGTGGCTTGGCCAAGCGGGATTCTCCGGCTGGAAGCAGCAAAGGGTAACGCTGAGGCCCAGCAATTCCCGCGCCAGCGCTTTCCTTCCCCGCACGGCAATGCCACATGCCTGGAATGGGAATCGCGGAGGCGTGACATGCGGCAGATGGATAAGGCAGCGATCCGGGCGGCCCTGCCCTGGGATAGGCTGATCGAGGCTTTGGCCGCCATGTTCCGTGAAGGGTGTGAGGCGCCGCTTCGGCACCGTCATGCCTGGGCGGATGGTGCGGGGGCGCAAAACACCCTGCTGCTGATGCCGGCCTGGCGCGCGGGCGGTCATTATGGCGTGAAGATTGTCCATGTCGCGCCCGGCAATGACCGGCGGAGCCTGCCTGCCGTCCATGCCAGCTATTTGCTTTCCGATGCCACCACCGGCGCGCCGCTTGCCATGCTGGATGGCGGCGAATTGACGGATCGGCGGACGGCGGCGGCAAGCCTCCTCGCTGCGCGGTATTTGGCGCGGCCAGAGAGTTCCCGCCTGCTGCTGTTGGGGAGTGGCAAAATCGCCCATGCCCTGGCCGAGGCTTATGCTGCCTGTTTTCCGATCACGGATATCGCCATCTGGTCCCGCCGGGGGGAGAATGCCGCGCGTTTGGCCGGGCAGCTTGCCGCCCATGGCTTGCCAGCCCGCGCCGTCGCCACGCCGGATTTTGCCGCCGCCGATATCATCAGCGCCGCCACGCTGGCGACTGAGCCCTTGATCCCCGGCGCGGCGCTGGCGCCTGGGGTGCATCTTGATCTGGTGGGTGCCTATCGGCCCGATATGCGCGAAGCGGACGCAGGAGCGCTCAAGCGCGCCCTTCTGGTTGTGGATACCCGCGCCGGTGGCTTGGCCGAAGCGGGCGATGTGGTGCAGGCGATCGCCGAGGGCGCCATTTCGCCTGCGCATGTGGTCGCAGATTTGGCGGAGCTTTGCCGCGGCGCCCATCCTGGGCGGCAAAGTGCCGATCAGATCACCGCCTTCAAATCCGTGGGCTGGGCCGGGGAAGATTTGGCGGCGGCGGTGCTGGCCTTTGAAGCAGCGTCCACCGAAAATACCGGTCATGGGCATTGACGCTTCCATATCCGCAGCGGCTGGATATCGCTTTACTTTGGCTGAATGGCGTCGCGTGTTGGAAAGCGCATGAATTGCGCGGGTCATCGCAAGTTCTGGCCCTTTCACATCACCAATCATGTGCGCGCAATGCAACCATATCGCAGCCCAGTTTCGCGGCGGAAGGGCCGTTAGCCGCCAAGCAGCATATCTGTAAGACGGCGAGGTCTGAGATTTTCCCGGAGCATCATTTCCCTGACAAGGCGATCTGCTTCTGCCCTGCTGAGTGAGGTTTCAGCGCGGCGTCTGACCAGCGCGATGGCAAGTTCTATATCCGCCTTGCGCACCACTCCCTGCTTGGTTGCGCGCATGCGCAAGAAGGCCGTCACTTCGTCGGTGAGCTTTTCCTGTGGGAGCGCGTCATGCGCCACGGTATGGGCAAAGAAAACTTCCCGCGCTTCAGAGGCGGATAATCCATATTCAGTGACGCCGATGGCCAGGGCGCGCCTTTCATCCCGGATAAGGGTATTGCGCGACCGCATTGCCGCCTTGATGAATTCAACAAAGCCCTGGCGATCAGATGAAGGTATGGCGGCGGAGGCGGGCAGGGCCATGCGGCTTGAAGTAGGTTGCGCGGTATTGGCCGGACCACAATTACAATGCAGAACATCGCCCGAGAGAAAAATAACGCGACACTGAATATTGAGATTGGGAAAACGGCGCTGAGCTTCCGCAGTAGCGGAAGTAAATATGGCATTATGCCATTCAAGTTCCGGCAGATGCCGGAGATTGGGTTGAGCTTGCGCCCATTGCTTCACCGCGGCGCAATCCTCATGACCCAAAAAAACCAAGCGGTTCACGCCATGAATCTGCATTGAAAGCGCAAGATTTTCCCAGAGAGTCACGGGCCAAGACGGGTTTTGGTGAGAGATTGCCGCCAGCGCGCCGCCAGCGATACTGAAGTCGCTGTACCTGCCTTCCCGGCCAAGTTGCAGCATATGCCGCGTGTGCAAAGCGGTGAAGCGCGGATCGATGCAACTGACCAGAAAATCGAAAAAATTTCCTGAATCCTGGCTTGAGGCTGATTGGGGAAGAGGAGTGTTCATTGGACGATTTCGGTGTGCCCGATGCCTGCAAGTCTATAGTGGATGGGTGAATAATTGAGCCCGATGCCAAGGAGAGTCGCGACAGAGGTCATTAACATAACGCCAAAACTCGGGCGCGGATATCCAAGCAAAAGCAACAACTCCACCGCGGTAATCCAGATGGACGCAAGAATAATCGAGACAAAAACGATGCCCTTAATTTTAAGCGCGCCGTAGGTACTCCATGCCATCACGAAATAAAGCGCGATCAAAATCAGACCAACCGTGATTTTCGCCCAGAATTCAAAACTGCTTTGCGTGGGCCAATGCCAAAGTGAAATACCGTAAGTATTGTAGAAAGAGAAAACGCAAACATAGACAAAAAGCATCCTGAGCAGGAAGGCTTTGAAGAAGTTTTTCCATTTCATGGGCATGACCCCGGAGAAGGTGAAATGAGCGCCAGCCGTTGAACCAATAGGTTCCTGAAAGTCTTGCCGGCATTTTCCGAAAGCCGTGCTTGCGCTTGATCGATGACGTCAAGCACGGCGCGTTCAAAGGCCATCTGATTCAAATAGGCATCCGTCCGATTGAACACCCAATCGACTAACCAATAGATCGCCAGGCCAAGAACGGCGCCAGCAACAAAGCCCAGGATACCACCAAAAGCAAAACCAACGATCGCAATGGTGAAGATAAGACCGCCCAATTCTGAAATACGCAAAAGAAAAGTACCAAGCCGCGGGACGATTGGCCGCATGGCTTGGAAAGCCAGGGTAGCATCGGATCTGATTGTATCGACCATGTCATCGGTCGTTCTGGGTGCTGAGGCCAGCAGGCCATCGCCAAAGCCCGTTGTGGGTGATGCGAAGGATATCCGATGTGTGGCGGAACCTGGCATGGTTGGGCTTTGGGCGAGTTGGGCGCGCAATTCACCAACGATATTCCGCCAATCCGCATCAAGTGCCCCTGCCACCTGACCAAGATCTCGCAGGTGGCTCTCTACATCAACGCCAGCTTGGGTCATATTTTGCTTGAAGGCGTCTCGTACAGGCGTGGCTAAATCATCCAACAGCGCAGCGGTAAAATCCGAGGGCCAGCCTTCTGAAAAGCCACGCTTTATTGTTGTGTAAAGCTGAATCACAAGTCGCAGAGACAGAACATAGCTTTCGAACCAGCCATAGGTCCAATCACCAAAGTTCGGAACTCTCTCTCGCGCATTGGCAAAACGTGTTTCTGCCATGCGGTCAAAGGAATTCTGCGCTTTTTCGACTAATTCTTCACCGCGGCTGGTCAGAAAATGCTGCAATTGATCCGCGCGATCCTTGGGCAGCGCGATAACGCGGCAGCTTCCATCAATATCCTGCACCGCAAGCCGCACTAAAGATTGCGCTTGGGCCCTGGTGGAAACCAGTACGACCGAGGCCGCGAGTAGCACGGCAAGGCAGCGCGCAGCGAAGGAAGGCCGATCTCGCCCATGGGGGGGATTGCTCGCCGAATTTCTTGAAGGCCTCATCTTATTTCCATAAGGACCAAGAAGGGGCGGGTAGAGAGAAGCGGGGATTGACCACTGAAGGGGAATGACAGCTTAACACAAGTTAGAAGCACGCCCCCGATGATAATCGAGATAAAAACGCCCATGGCATAATGAATGGCCAATCTTGAGCCGCCGAAGAACCACTGAAAAGCAAGAACGGCGACCGATGCGGTTAGCAGCAGTGACCATACCATGCTGGATATGGTTCTTGACATGATTGAAAGGCGTGCCAGGCGGGTTTCAGAAACATTGCTGATCCACTGCGGTATGTTCTGTGCGATGCCTTGCTGCGCATTGGTCACCGGTTCCGCATCCAGGAAGGTTCGTGCGAGAAGTTGGAAGGCAATTTCGGAGGATTCGGACCTGCCTTTTCCCTGCATCAGTAGCCATTCTTCGCCGACCACTTCAGACGCATAATTGCGGATCGAATAACGCATGGCAGCGCGCAATTCAGCCTGTTCTGGGTTGCTGTAAGCCTCGGTTGCGAGCGCCATCATATAAAGCGCATTCGTCTCCCTTTGTATGATATCGCGCGAATTCTGATAAATATCCCAGGCGCCAACCAGCGTAAGCGCAGCAATAACCGCATAAACTTCAGTCAGAAAACCGAATTTGACGTAGCCTACTGACGCATTCGCCGCCAATTCCTGCGGCGTAAAGATCGCGTGAATAACGACACCTAAGCCAAGGGCCAAAAGCATGGGCAACAGGATTGTAACCATAGCCGCAAGAGGCAGGCTTAGTCCGGCAATACTCTGTGCTAAGGAGACATCCATTGATGAATTGTCGCTTTCTGGGCAGTCATAACGCTTCAGATCAGATATGACGCTGGTGTCCGTAAGGGGGGGCTATTCCCCAATCTGCCGATACCATCTCCGGGTCTTGAGAAGGCGCCCACTTCGGCGTGGTTCAAGTGAGTGCTCTTCCATGATCCGCTTGACGCGCTTCCGGGCTTCGACCGGTGTGACGGTTGTTCCTGTGCGGCTTCTGTAGAAATCAGCCGCCTTGTCGAAATCCTCGCGGGTGACACGGCTTCTTCTATCAGCCATGGCCTTCAAGAGCTGAACAGTAGAACTTAGAAGTTCCGCTTCCGTGACTACCTCAGCGTCATCGGTGGCTGCACGCAGCACCCCATTCGCTTCATCCGCTGTCAGATTATATCTGAGTACCGCTTCTTCGAGCAGGCGGGACTCCTGCTCCTGCGTCAGGAAGCGTTGCCGCCGAAGATGCAGTTTCAGGAATTCCTTAAACCGTAACGGCGACTGGTTTTGGTCATCGCGATTCATATCAAACCTGCCATTTCGGAAATCCGACATAAAAAACCTTGCTTACAAGCGCCGGGCGTCGGGCGCAGATACAGGCACAAAGGCGTCTTCTGGAATCCAGAGCGGCAACTGGGTGCCCCGCTGGCGGGGCATGAGGGAGTTGATATTGCTGTTCAGGCGCTCAATTGCGCGTAACACACGCGAAGTTTCCAGGCTGAGAGGCGCATCGACCGGGGTCATCAAAATCTTCACCTTGGGCAGCGGCAAGAGATCGATTTCCACCTTTTCAATGCCGTATTTGCCGAGATCCGAAGCTTCAAGCACGCCATAGACGATGCTGCGCTGAATAGCGGATATGGGGCCAGGATTGCGGCGCGCGTGACGTTCAAGTTCGCGTTCAACGTAATCCCGATCAGCTTCGGTCAGTTCGCGCGCAACCGCGAAGTTCAGCCCAAGGCCAGGGATCAAGCCAACGGTACTTTCAATTTCTTTGAGCTTATAGCCGGCGATATTCATCAGCCAGCGAAAATCATTATCTTCCTGGCGGCCGCCACGCATCTGGGATGTGGCATTTATGGTTGCCGTCATTGAAAAAAGCCCTTTGGTCCCTTCCCAAAGGCGATCTAGACGATCAAGCAAGCTGTCGCCTGCATCGGGATCTTGCAGGGGAATGCCAGGAATAGTGCGCGACTGTGCCGGCGCATTGTTGGTTTGGGCTGGCGCCGCGATGGGCCCCAGAAGGATTGCGGTAGCAAGAATGAGGACAAAACGCATGGCTAAAATCCTTCGTAGGGTCAGCGCGTCAGGATGGTTTGGCTGGCGGCGGCTCTGCGCTGCTTCACCCGGTCATCGGGGGGAAGGGAAACCACACCAGTATTGGTGGCAAGCCTTCCTTCCGGCCCGACAACCTGCTCGCTCACCGCGAAAGCAGAAAATTCCCGGATCCCCCTGACCACGCCGACACCGCCGACGGCACGGGAATGTTGACGCTTGGCATATAGGAAGATGTTGAAGGTTGGCAGATAATCCAAGCTTGCAATCGTTGCGTTGGTGGGCACCACCTCGTCCAACTTGATCGGAACCAAGGTGCCGCCGCTGGCACGCACCTGCGAAAGCGTCACTGTACCAATTGTCCCTGCTGGGGCGCGAAGGATTTCGCCCGGAATATCCTCGACGCGCCGTTCAACAATACGGCCATCCTGGCGCATGGTGACACATTTGGAACGCCTATAGCCGGCTTCAAAAATCAACCTGATGGTTGGGTTGTGGCGGCAGCCCGACTCAAGCACTAAATTCTCGAAATAGGCGCGTGAAGATCCGCCCGCGGCGCCGGTCACAAGCCTTATTTCGGAATTGGGCAATGCGGGTGATACCTCGCGCCATAGGCGCGCGCGGTTCGGCACGAATTCCTCTCCGCGAACAACCTCAGCGCCAAGGGCGCGCCATACCTCTTCGGATGATAATGTGTTCAGTGGATCGCCGTTTTTGGCGGCGAGTACCAGCGATCCGATGCCAATTTGCAGTTCCACGACTTCGGTCACACCGCGGGCCCGGCAATATTCTTTGGCGGCCGGGGTCGCGCGACGCGATGTCACGAAAATATCGGGCGTTGCCCCACCTACACCCGAACAAAATGCTTCTAATGCTTGCGGGGTTGGTAAAACATCCAGGCGCGGCCTGGCGGGTAGCTGGTGGCTAGTGCTGAAACCCTCAATCAACTCACGGGTCACATGCGATGTGGAGCCGGATGCCAGGATCCATAGCCCCTCCCGCTCAGTACGGGTCTGGGCTTGCGTGGTTTGCGCGCCAAAGACGCTCAGCGCCATTGCAGCGCTAAACGCCAGAACCTTGCATTGAGAGATAAGTCGTTGGCTTATAACGAGAGGAGCAGTGGTTTCAGGCACGATCATTTCCTATTTTCAACTGCAATGGTAACAAGTTCGGCAACGGCTTCTTCCACGGCGACACGCGCCTGCAGATCGGAAAGCCAAGCCGCCAGATAAGGGCGGATCCCTGGATCCAGGTTGTCCGAATCACTCAAGGCGCCGCGCAAATTACCGCGCCGGATTTGGCTTTCGATGGTGGTGATAGACATCACCCCACGTTCTTCGGCACCAGATTCCGTAAGGCCAATGCTGGCGCCGAGTGATTGCGCGCGCTGCACAAGGCGGTCGATAGAGGAGGCACCGCCGACAAGGCGCTTTGGCAATTGCGGTGCCAATTCGATGAAGCGTTCACGCAGTTCTGCTTCATTCGGAACGCCGCGGATCGCATGCACCCCAAGAAGGGACGCGATGGGTTGCGGAATGGAACCTGGCGGTGCCAGGGCAGCCAGGGCATCATATTCACGCCGCCAAGGCCGGGACGAACCAATGGCGATTTGAAGGCGCAGCGCCGCTAGCGCAAAGCCAGGGCCATCCATCTGCGCGACTGGCGGCGCAGCTGCGGCCGGCGGGGTCTGCGCGGCCACTGGGGTGCTTGGCTGCGGCCAACCAGGAAAGGCGATCCCCACTAAAGCGCCAGCGGTTACCAGACCAAGTCCATAGCCAGCCGCCAAGGAGGGCAACCTGCCCCGCCAGCGTGGAGGAGGGGTAGGGCCAGCCTCTGTCACCCTTGGCGGTGCCATTTTTGATGTCGGATCGTGGATTTCTCGGGCGGGATCTGCTGCTGGAGCATCGCCCGCACTGACTTTACTCGCAGACATATTCTCACCTTGCGCCGACCTAATTTTCTCAGCCTCGCGCACTTGTTAGTGTACAGGTCGTCATCCGTAAACTATAAAAAATTTTATGACAGTATTAATTTGAAAAGCCAATTTAAGCGCCAAATCAAAAACGCCGGCTAAATCATTATTTATTGGGGAGTTTTTTGAATAAAATCGAGAAAATCCAAATCCATTATTAAATATAAGCGTATTGTGCGTAATAGTTAATTTATTGGCCAATCTTGCATGTGGATGCCGGCTGGCTGGCAGGGGGGCTTCGGCTAGGCCTTGGGGCGTCGCTGAGCCAGAAATCCTCCGTTACTCAAATCGCCAGTTTGGTCCCATAGGCGCTGACGCCGGACAATGCGTTGATTTACTGATCAAGATGCTAAATGACATCACCCGATGGTGAGTATGGCGCTGCTTCTTTCGATGACGGCGAGCAGGGCAAGTTCAGATGCTGATATATTCACCGACGCGGCGTTGGCCACCTTCGTAGCCACTGGCGAGGTCCTGGAAGGGCAGACCCAGCCGGTCCGCGAGGTCGCGCTGCGAGAGGCCGGCGCGCAGGCGCTGATCGCGCAGCCAGGTGGCGGTGGCGATGAGGTGCTGCGGAGGAGGTGGCTGCATGGCAGGGGTGGATAGAGAAAGAGCCGGCCCCGAAGGAGCGGCCCTCTATCGCCACTAAGAAATTTTTATTTAGACATAAACTGCAAGATCACCATTGGTGATGTCGGTCACGCCAGCAAGCTTTATAAGCAGGGTCAACTCGGACGCATCGACATTGCCTCCGCCACCGGCGGCTTCCGACCAATGCCACAGATAGCCATCTGTTCCATCGTGTAGGAAGAGAACGATCTCATCTCGCAGAAAATCAAATAACGCAGTAATCTGCACGCCCTGAGTTGCCCCAGCAGTGAGCAGCGCAGCAACTTCTGATGCCTCGTCACAAGATCCAGGAGCGCCAGTGTCATCGGTGAACTCAATAAAAATGTCGTTTGCGCTGAGACTGCCGCCAAAATTTGTCCAGGCGAAAATGGTGGTAGTGTGCAGAATTGCGCTATTTGTGCCATTGAAAAGCAAGCTCGAAAGCACTTGAACCTTGTCCGTACCGGACACAAACCCAACTACGGTGTCGGTGCTTGTGGGCACGACAGCGCCGATGCGGATAACATCAGCGCCAGCACCGCCAGCAATAGAGTCGAGGCCAGATCCGCCCGTTATCATATCTGCGCCATCACCGCCTGTGATGGTGTCGGCGCCAGCGCCAGCAACGATAGTATCGTTCCCGGACGACCCTGTAATCGTGAACGCCTCAGTTTGGGCATCTAACGATACTGACGCTGCACTAGTTAATGTTAAAAGTTCAACACCATTAATCGCGCCGTCTACGCCATCATTCCAGGTGCCCCCGAATCTAATTTCATCGGTTCCGGCTTGGCCATAAACAGGCCCCCAGAGACCTTCATTCCATTCATCTATGTACTCACCATTAATGAATACATCATCTCCTTCACCCCCGTAGATGGTATCCGGCGCATCATCATTCACATCGTCATTAGCAAAAGTTATAATTGCACCCACCGTCAAATGACGAAGGTCCAGTAGCTGGCCGTCCGACGTATCAGTCCAGTTAACGCTGAAAGTTGCGCTCTCCGCCGCCTCACGCGCCGCCAACTCCTCATCTGACAGAGCGCCCAACCATTCATATTGCGTTCCGGCTGACCACGAAGCGTCATAGGTGAAGTCCAGACGCTCCGCCATTTGGCGATACGTGAATTCAACCGCCACTGGCGAATAGCCCTGACTAATCAAATGGTCTGCATTGCGCAGCAGGTAGGCAGCATCCTGCCACTGATCCTTTAGTGCCTGTTCTGCCACGGCCATCGGGTTATTTGCGGCCATGATCGCCGACCAATCCCGTTCATCCAAATTGGCGCCCACATCGCCGTAGAGCGTCTGGATCGCCTGCCGTACTAAAGGCCAGTTAAAATCCGTATGGCCAGAGGCAATCAACAGTTCAGCGATGGATGGTTTTGTCATGAGTTGGGGCTACAACTTGCGCTGCTTCGCGGGAAGTGCTGCGCTCAACTAGCCGGCTTATTCTACACCCAGCACCTTTAGTGCGCCGACAATCATGCCCAGACCAGCCCGAAGTGCCGGTAAGCCCCATCCAAGCTCACGGAAAAACGTGGGTAGGAACGTGGGTTATCGAAGAGAGATTCAAAAAATTTAAATCTTTTCAGTGGTCTATTAAACTTAAATGGCGGAGAGGGTGGGATTCGAACCCACGGTACAGTTGCCCGTACTTCGGTTTTCGAGACCGACCCGTTCGACCGCTCCGGCACCTCTCCAGCGCTGGGGGAAGCGCGCCTCCCCTCGATCGACCGGGCTCCTATAATTGGCCCCGCTCTCGGGCGCAATCTCCACCGTTGACGTCAGGGGGCGGCCCTTCTATAAGCCCGCCTCTTCCGGCCTGGCGCTTTGCGCCCGGGGCGGACGGTTTTTGCCCTTGGTGAAGGCCGGCCAGACACGATTTAGAAAGAGTTTCGGGGCATCCCCATGACCTATGCAGTTATCCGCACCGGCGGCAAGCAATACCGCGTCACGCCGGACGCCGTCCTGACCGTTGAAAGGTTGGAAGCCGAACCCGGCGCCACCGTGACGATCCATGACGTTCTGGCCATCGCGACCGAAGCGGGGCTGGCCATTGGCGCGCCGACCGTGCCGGGCGCCAGCGTGACCGCAACCGTGGTCGAACAGAACCGCGGCGACCGCATTTTGATCTTCAAGAAGCGCCGCCGGCAGAATAGCCGCCGCAAGAACGGCCATCGCCAGCACCAGACCGTGCTGCGCATCGCCTCCATCAACGCAGCCTGATCGGAAAGGAACTCAGCCATGGCACATAAGAAAGCAGGCGGTTCTTCGCGCAATGGTCGCGATTCCGCCGGTAAGCGCCTCGGTGTGAAGCTGTTTGGCGGTCAATCCGTCAATGCGGGCTCCATCATCGTCACGCAGCGCGGCACCAAGATGATTCCGGGCACCAATGTCTATGCCGGGCGTCAGCATAGCCTGCATGCCGCGGTTGATGGCCGCGTGGTGTTTGAACGCAAGGGTGAAGACCGCGTTCATGTGAACGTGCAACCGCTGCCACAGGCCGCGGAATAACCCTAGCTTCCAGTGTATTCCTGAAGGCGAGGGTCCCTTGGGGCCCTCGTTTTATTTTTGGGGCTGTAACGCCCTTCGGATCATCCCATGAAATTCCTTGATGAAGCGAAAATCTGGGTGAAGGCCGGCGATGGCGGGGATGGCGTTGTCGCCTTCCGGCGCGAAAAATTCATCGAATTCGGCGGCCCGGATGGCGGCAATGGCGGCAAGGGCGGGAATGTCATCGCCGAAGCCGTGGCCGGGCTGAATACCCTGATTGATTACCGCTATGCCCAGCATTTCAAGGCGCGCAAGGGCGGCAATGGCGCGGGGTCTGACCGCACCGGCGCGGCCAGCGATGATGTTGTGCTGAAGCTGCCCGTGGGCACGCAAATCTTCGCCGAAGATCGTGAAACCATGATCGCGGACCTTGATAAGCTCGGCAAACGCGTGGTGCTGGCGCTGGGGGGCGATGGCGGCTTCGGCAATGCGAATTACAAAACCTCGACCAACCGCGCGCCA
>CAIMVB010000223.1 GCA_903844785.1 uncultured Rhodospirillales bacterium
CATGCGCGGTGAGCGATTCCTGCAGGTCATGCCGATCCGCCAGCGCATGGCCGCGATTGCTATGCGCTTCCGCATATTCTGGCCGCAGCGCCAAGGCGCGATCATAGGCGGCGATCGCTTCGTCAAAGCGCTGAAGCTTCGCCAAGGCATAGCCGCGATTATTTTGGGCTTCAGCATGGTGCGGGTCCAGCTTCAGCGCGCGGTCAAGGCTTGTCAGCGCTTCGGCAAAGCGGCCAAGTCGCAGCAGGCCGCTGCCCAGATTGCTATGCGCCGCCGCAGCGCGTGGGTTGATGGCGATGGCGCGGCGAATGCGTATGATGCCTTCTTCCAGCCGGCCATTTTGCAGCGCGGCAACACCGGAAAGATGCAGCCCATCAAAATGGCGCGGTTGGCGCTTGAGTAAGGCGGCATAGGCAGCTTCCGCCGCATCCAATTGGCCCTGCTGGTGCAGGCGGATGGCGGCGGCAAGCTGCGCTTCACGCGGGGCGGCAGGGTGCATCATGGCGGCCATGTTGCCGCCAATGCTGCAAAAACATTGTTAACGCTGCGGCTGCACCTTCACGCCCAATTTGCCATAAGCATAACCAGGCAGGCGCCTTCAGCCCCCGCGTCGCGCCAAAGCCGCTTCCAGCGTGTTTTCCAGCAAGCAGGCAATTGTCATGGGGCCAACACCGCCGGGCACGGGCGTAATGGCGCCGGCATGGGCTGCAGCTTCCGTGAAGGCCACATCGCCCACCAAGCGCCCATCCGCCAGCCGATTAATGCCGACATCAATCACCACCGCGCCGGGTGCAACCCAATCGCCCCGCACCATTTCCGGTTTTCCCGCGGCGGCAATCAGAATTTCGGCGCGGCGGCATTCAGCCGGCAGATCGCGTGTGCGGGAATGGGCGATGGTGACAGTGCAATCCGCCCCCAGCAGCAATTGCGCCATGGGCCGCCCGACAATCTGGGAACGCCCCAGCACCAGCGCCCGCGCGCCGGCCAGTTTCACGCCGGATTCGGCCAGCAAATGCATCACCCCGCGCGGCGTGCAGGGCACCAGGCCCGGCTGCCCCGCCGCAAGCCGTCCGGCATTGAGCGGATGGAACCCATCCACATCCTTGGCGGGATCCACCGCCGCAATGGCGGCTTCAGCGCGAATATGATCCGGCAGCGGGAGTTGCACCAAAATGCCATCCACTGCGGGATCCGCGTTGAGCCGGGCGATTTCAGCCAAAAGCGCTGCTTCGCTGGTGCTGGCGGGCAGGTGGATGGTGGCACTATCAAACCCCGCTTCAAGCGCGGCGCGATCCTTGTTGCGCACATAAACGCCGCTGGCGGGATCCTCACCCACGCGCACCACGCGTAGCCCCGGCTTGAAAGCCAGCCCCGCAATGCGCGCCGCCAATCCTGCGCGCAGCCTGGCGCCGAGAGCCTTGCCATCAAGAATGCGTGCGGTCATGCCAATGCCTCTATCCTTGGGGCGAGAAGGGCCGGGTCGCCCGAAATACGTATGGTCTTTTCCCGCGCGGCAGAGCCCTGCGCGACCTCCACGGCGGAAGCGGGAACATCAATCGCTGCGGCAAGTGTGGCGCAAACCGCGCGATTGGCGCGGCCATCTTCAGGCGCTTCAGTCACGGCCACGCGCAACCGGGGCCCATCAGCACTGGGGCGCAGGCCATCAAGCCCTGGGCGGCGGGATTTCGGCTGCACTTTCACGCGCACCAGCAAACTGGCGGCTTCCGCGCGCCAGAAGCTGCTCATCGGCCAAGACTGCTGCCAAGCAGGCCATACTGGATTTCGGCCAGCAGGATGCGTCCCGCCTGCAGCACCAGGATCAGCGCGACGGGGGAGATATCAATGCCCCCCAGATTGGGCATGAAGCGCCGAATGGGGCGCAAGGCCGGTTCTGTCAGGCGATGGAAGAAATCCGCAATCGCCCAG
>CAIMVB010000224.1 GCA_903844785.1 uncultured Rhodospirillales bacterium
CGCCGTGCCGATCTTGCCGATGATGGCCAGCACAATATCCTTGCCGGAACAGCCAAAGGCCAGATTGCCATCCACC
Organism: uncultured Rhodospirillales bacterium; assembly: GCA_903844785.1. Lineage (GTDB taxonomy): Bacteria > Pseudomonadota > Alphaproteobacteria > Acetobacterales > Acetobacteraceae > Neoroseomonas. The sequence goes on from CAIMVB010000224.1 coordinate 77, forward strand.
GAAACGCGCATGTTCTTGGCGGGCTTTTGCAGCAGCGTCTGCGTCGCCAGCACATGTTCCACTTCGGATGTGCCAATGCCAAACGCCAGCGCCCCCATGGCGCCATGGGTCGAGGTATGGCTATCGCCGCACACAATCGTCATACCCGGCAGCGAACGGCCAAGCTCCGGCCCGATCACATGCACAATGCCCTGACGGTCATCGAGCAGCGGGATGTAAGGCACGCCGAATTCAACGACGTTCTTTTCAAGGGTATCAACCTGCAAGCGGCTTTCGGGGTCCACAATGCCGGTGCGACGGCTGTCATCGGTCGCGATATTGTGGTCCACCACGGCGAGCGTCGCATCCGGGCGGCGCACCTTGCGCCCCGCAGCGCGCAGGCCATCAAAAGCCTGCGGCGTGGTCACTTCATGGGTCAGATGAAGGTCAATATAAAGCAGCGCCGTTCCATCCGGGAGGGTTTCCACCACATGGGCATCCCAAATCTTGTCGAACAGCGTGCGCGGCTTTTGCGCTGACATTTCGTCTTCCCCCTTACATCACATGAAAACGCCGCGCCTTTCAGCGCGGCGCGGTTAATTTAGCCTTGGGCAGCCTTGGCGGGGCTAGCAGCCTTCATGCCCAGCTTTTCCGCAATGCGCGCGGATTTGCCGGTGCGGCCACGCAGGTAATAGAGCTTCGCGCGACGCACCTTACCACGGCGCACCACCTGAATTTCCGCGACATTCGGGCTGTACAGCGGGAATACGCGTTCCACGCCTTCACCATAAGAAAGCTTGCGGACGGTGAAATTGCTCTGCACGCCCTTATTGGAACGCGCGATCACCACGCCTTCATAGGCCTGGGTGCGGATGCGTTCGCCTTCCACCACCTTCACCATGACGCGCACGGTATCGCCTGGGCCGAAATCCGGCGTGGCACGGGCGGCGGAGAGCTTCGCCTGCTGATCCGCTTCGAATTGCTGCAAGATATTCATGTTGATACCCTTTCTTCGGTTTCTTTAGGCGGCGGCGGGATGGCCGGCAATGGCCCCCGCGCCCCCGCGCTGCGTTTCATGCCGCGCCCATAAATCGGGGCGGCGTTCCTTTGTGATGTTTTCGCTTTCGGCCCGGCGCCAGGCCGCAATGGCGGCGTGGTGGCCCGAAAGCAGCACTTCCGGCACGGCGCGCCCGGCCCATTCGGCGGGGCGCGTGTAATGCGGATATTCCAAAAGCCCCTCAGCGCCATGGCTTTCCTCGGCGGCGCTTTCCGCCGCCCCCATGACCCCAGGCAGCAAGCGCACACAAGAATCCAAAAGCGTGAGCGCGGCCAATTCCCCCCCGCTCAGCACATAATCGCCGATCGAGATTTCCAGCATGCCGCGCGCTTCAATCACGCGCTGATCCACGCCTTCATAACGCCCACAAAGCAGCACCGCCCCCTGCCCCGCCGCCAATTCCCGGACCAGCGCCTGATCCAGCAACCGCCCGCGCGGTGTCAGATAGATCACCGGCCGGGCAGGCGCTTCGGCCAAGGCCGCGCCAATGGCCGCATCCACCACATCCGGGCGCAGCACCATGCCGGCGCCACCCCCAAAGGGCGTGTCATCCACGCTGCGATGGCGGTCCTTGGCGTGATCGCGGATGTCATGCGCCATCAGCGACCAAAGCCCTTCGCGCAGGCCACGCCCCGCGAGGGAAAGCCCGAGCGGCCCCGGGAACATCTCAGGGAACAGCGTCAGGACATCGGCGCGCCAGGTCATGCCGCGGCCTCCTTCCCTTCGGGCGGGGGCACCAGCACTTCGGCCGGCGGCACCACCACCAGGCGACCAGCGGCAATATCCACCACCGGCACCACCTGGCGCGTGAAGGGCAGCAGCATTTCGCCAGCCCCTTCAATCACCAGGAAGGCGCCACCACCATGGTCTTCCACGGCGCGCACCACACCAAGCGCTCCCCCGGCTTCCGTCACTGCCGCAAGGCCGATCAGATCCGTCAGGTAGAATTCCTCTTCGTCGGTGGGGGGCAAAGCCTCCCGCGCGACGAAAAGCTTGGTGCCGGTCAGGCGCTGGGCGGCATCACGATCATTGATGCCTTCAACAGCGACCAGATCAGGCCCCTTCAGCGTCAGGCGGAAATGCCGAGCGCCCGCTTCATCGGACAAAGGACCATAGGCGGTGATGGCGGCAGGATCGGCGGTGAAGGCACGCAGGCGCAAAAGCCCGCGCACGCCATGTGGCCTGCCGAACTCCCCCACCATAATGCGCTTGCCGCCCATGTGCCGTGCTGCCTTTGGCTAAGCTCAGCCAGCCGCCGCGGCGGCGCGTTCCTGCGCCTTCTTCTTCGGCTGCGCCTGCTTGGTCTGCGCCGGGATCGCCGGCATGGCGATCAGGCCCGCACGGCCCAGGAAGCGCGCCACACGTTCAGTGGCAACTGCGCCATTGCCGAGCCAATGCTTCAGGCGGTCTTCCTGCAGGCGAATACGCTCCGCATGGTCGGAAGGCAGCATCGGGTTATAGGAACCCACCTTTTCAATGAAGCGGCCATCGCGCGGGCTGCGGCTATCCGCAATCACGATGTGATAATAGGGGCGCTTCTTGGCACCAGCGCGCGCGAGGCGAATCTTGAGACCCATACAGGTAGTCCTTTCGTTACAGAGCTAGAAATTTCGGGTTGGTTGCGGCCATTTTCAAAACGGCCTCCGGCCTTGGGGCAGCAGCGCGGCAAGCCCGCCACGCATCAGCCCCTTCTGGCCGATCTTGTTCATCCGCTTCATCATGGCGGACATATCGTCGAATTGCTTCAGCAGGCGGTTCACATCCTGCACCGTGGTGCCGGAACCCGCCGCGATACGGCGCTTGCGCGATGCCTTCAGCAAATCTGGCGAGCGGCGTTCCTTGGGTGTCATGCTGGAAATAATCGCAGCCTGACGCTTCAGAATGGCGGTATCCAGATTGGCGCCTTCCAACTGCGCCTTCACCTTCTGCACGCCGGGCAACATACCCAGAATGCCTTGCAGGCTGCCCATTTTGCCGATTTGCTTCAGCTGCGCCGCATAATCATCAAGCGTGAACTGCCCCTTCTGCATGCGCGCGGCGAGCTTTTCAGCCTCCGCCTGGTCAATCGTCTCAGCGGCTTTTTCCACCAAGGAGACGATATCGCCCATGCCAAGAATGCGGCCCGCGATGCGATCCGGGTGGAAATCTTCGAGCGCATCCAGCTTTTCACCGGCGCCCAAAAGCTTGATCGGCGCACCGGTCACGGCCCGCATGGAAAGCGCCGCACCGCCCCGCGCATCGCCATCAACGCGCGTCATGACAATGCCGGTAACGCCAATTTTTTCCTGGAAAGCCTTGGCGGTATTCACCGCATCCTGCCCGGTCATGGCATCCACAACCAGCAGGGTTTCATGCGGCTTGGTGGCGGCCTTTACCTCGGCCACTTCGGCCATTAGCGCTTCATC
>CAIMVB010000225.1 GCA_903844785.1 uncultured Rhodospirillales bacterium
GCTGCCAGGGATTGAAACCTTGTCAGCGCAGGCAAAGATCTACCGCGAAGCCTTGGCCACAGCGCCCGCGCCGCAACGCAATAACCCGGCGGCAGGGCATTTTGATATTGCGCGCATGGTCTATGTTGCCGATACGGATGAACAGGCGCGGGCGGATACGGAAGACCACATCCTGCATCATATCCGCAATTTCAACAGCGCGGGCACTAGCGGCTATTTGGGCACTGTTTCAGAAAAAGGGCAGGCGCTGGATTACGCGCAACTGGCTGAAACAACGCTATTGCATGGCAGCCCGGCGACGGTGATTGCCAAGCTGCGCGCCTTGCAAGCCAAAACGGGCATGACCAGCCTGTTGCTGCATTACCCGCCCTATTACGGGCATGAGAAAATTTTGCGCAGCCTGACGCTTTTCGCCCAGCATGTGATCCCGGCTTTCCGCCCGCCCGCCAGCAGGATAGCTGCGGAATAGGGCATGGATTTTCGCAGGCGGCTGGAGTAAGACGCACGCCTCTGGTCGTGCATCCAGGCAACAGGGAGAAGAAGGAAAACACCATGACGATTCAAAGACGTACAGTTCTGGCCACAGGTGGGGCGGCGGGCCTTGGTGGCTTGCCGTGGCGTAGCGCGCGCGCCCAGGCGGCAAATACCATCAAAATCGGCTTGCTGTCGGATATGTCCGGTCCCTATCGTGATTTGAACGGCCCTAACAGCATCGCTGCCACGCGTGTTGCGATGCAGGAAATGGCGCCGCGCGGGCTGAATATTGAACTTGTGGTTGCGGACCACCAAAACCGTCCCGATGTCGGGGTGAATATTAGTCGCCAATGGTTCGATCGTGACGGCGTAGATATGGTCTTGAATCTGGCTGCGTCTTCGGTTGCGCTGGCAGTTTCTGAATTGGCGCGCGAAAAGAATAAGGTCGCCATCGCTACTTCGACCGCGACTTCGGATTTAACCGGGCGTGCCTGCAATCCGAATACAATCCACTGGGTCTATGATACCTACATGCTGGCGAAATCAACCGGCGCGGCCATGGTGCGGGCTGGTGGTGATAGCTGGTTCTTCATCACTGCCGATTACGCCTTTGGTCATGCGCTGGAACGCGATACGGCGGCCTTTGTGCGCGCAGCAGGCGGGCGGGTTGTTGGCCAGGTGCGTACGCCCTTTCCAGGCACGACCGATTTCTCCTCCTTCATTTTGCAGGCGCAGGCCAGTCGCGCCAAGGTGATCGGCCTGGCCAATGCCGGTACGGATACTTCAAACTGCATTAAGCAGGCGGCCGAATTCGGCATTACGCGGCGTGGTATCAAGCTTGCGTCCATGTTGATGTTCATTACCGATGTTCACGCACTTGGGCTTGAAACGGCTCAAGGCCTTGTCTGCACTGCGTCGTATTATTGGGACATGAATGACAAGACACGCGGCCTTGCCCGTCGGGTGCTGGCGGGTTCGAATGTGGATACACCGGTTACGATGGCACAGGCTGGGGATTACTCCGCTTCTTTGCATTACCTTAAAGCAGTGGCTGCCCTGGGTGTCGCCAATAAGGCGAATGGCCGCGGGGTTGTAGAGCGCATGAAGGCCATGCCGACGGAAGATGATGCCTTCGGCGCCGGCACCATTCGCGCCGATGGTCGCAAGCTGCATCCGGCCTATCTGTTTGAAGTGAAGACGCCGGCTGAGAGCAAATATAAGCACGATTACTACAAGCTGCTGCAGACAAGTTCAGCCGATGATGCCTTCCGTTCTACCGCTGAAGGTGGCTGTTCTCTGGTGCGCAGCTAAAAAAACGCTCTCTGTGGGGCGGCACCATGCCGCCCCAATTTTTTCGATGAAATTTGCCTTCCTCCGTCACCGCGCTAAGCTTTTCGCTGGCCGGGAAACAGGAGGAGGAACCCAAATGAACATCGAAAGGCGCCCAATTCTCGCCGCAACTGGTGCAACTGCGCTGGGTGGTTTGCCCTGGCGCAGTGCGCGCGCCCAGGCATCCAATACCATCAAAATCGGCCTGCTTTCGGATATGTCCGGACCTTATCGGGACATTAACGGCCCTGTTTCACTTGCCGCGACGCGCTTGGCTATTCAGGAATTTGGCGCGCGCGGCTTCCAGGTGGAATTAATTTCGGCTGATCATCAAAATCGCCCCGATGTGGCGCTGAATATCGCGCGCCAATGGTATGATCGCGACGGCGTCGATATGATCCTGAACCTTGCCGCGTCTTCCGTTGCACTGGCTGTTGCGGAACTCACGCGGGAAAAAAATAAGGTCACGATTGCGACTTCCACCGCATCATCAGACATGACAGGCCGCGCTTGTACGCCGAACAGTCTGCATTGGTCCTATGATACTTACATGGTCAGCAAATCCACAGGCGGTGCTACGGTACGCTCTGGCGGTGATACCTGGTTCTTCATCACCGCGGATTACGCCTTCGGCCATGCGCTGGAACGCGATACGGCCAATTTTGTCCGCGCGGCCGGTGGGCGCGTGGTTGGGCAGGTACGCACGCCTTTCCCAGGCACGACTGATTTTTCTTCCTATCTGCTTCAGGCGCAGGCATCGCGCGCCAAGGTAATTGGTCTGGCTAATGCCGGGACGGATACCATCAATTGCGTGAAGCAGGCGGCGGAATTCGGCATTATGCGCCGCGGGATAAAATTGGCGTCAATGCTGATGGTACTGCCAGATGTACATGCGCTTGGCTTGGAAGCAGCGGCGGGCACCATCTGCACTGAAAGCTTCTATTGGGACTTGAATGATCGCACGCGTTCCCTGGTGCGCCGGGTGCATGCAATATCCGGCCCAGCTGCCATGGGCATGAGCCATGCGGGCGATTATTCTGGCACCCTGCATTACCTAAAGGCCGTGGCTGATGTTGGTATCCAGACCGCGAAAGCGAGTGGCGCGGCTGTAGTGGCCCGTATGAAGGCCATGCCGACCGATGATGATGCCTTCGGCCCCGGCACCATTCGCGCGGATGGGCGTAAAATTCATCCGGCCTATCTTTTCGAAGTGAAGCGCCCGGAAGAAAGCAAGGGGCCCTTTGATTACTACAAGCTTTTGGAAACCACCGCGGCGGGTGAGGCATTCCGCCCCCTGGCGGAAGGCGGTTGTTCCCTGATTCGTAGCTGAATCATGCTGTTTGGGGCGGCATTGCGCCGCCCCAAGCGTTCTTATGCCTTGGGCAGTGGCGGCAAGGGTGTTGCCTCAGGCGGGATTTGCACTTCCGCCACATTCAACGTCATGGAAACCGTGACGTAGTATCCGCTCACCGCGATCAAATCGACCACACCCTGTTCACCGAAGCGTGCGGCAGTGGCGGCGAAAGTGTCGTCGGATACGCCGTGGTCGCGGTGCAGTTCTGTGCAGAATTCATAGACTAAGCGCTGATCTTCCGTCATGCCCGCAGGGCGGCGACCTTCCGCAAGGTCAGCAGCAATCGCGGGCGGCAAGCCGGCCTTCATCGCCATGGCGTGATGCGCGTACCATTCATATTGGCTGGTCCAAACCCGCGCCGTGACCAGAATCGCGAATTCATTCAAATCGGCGGGGATGGAGCTATTGAAGCGCAGATATTCGCCGACCTTCTGCATTCTATCGGCAAAAACCGGGCTGCGTAGCCAGGCATTGAAGGGGCCACGCAGGCCGCCGCGTGGGCCCTTGATGATGCCCTCAGCCGCGGCACGCTGCTCCGCACTCATGCTCTCGGGCGTCAATTCAGGGAAGCGCTGTTTCTTGGGCGTGCTCATGCTGGTTTCCTTGTCTTCATTGCTGCCGAAAGCGGCGCGCCCCGGCGGATGCGGCAGGCTAGACAGCGCCAGGGGGGCGGGCAAGCCAGCGCATGCTTGCCGGGGCGGGGGGCTTTGGTTAGCCTAACCGCTTAGAACGGCGTCCCCAGGGCATTCCTGGCCAGCACCAAGCCGGATGGAGAAGCACCATGCATGATATTGTGATTCGCGGCGGCACCATTGTGGATGGGCTCGGCACGCCGCGCTACACGGGCGATGTGGCCATTGATGGCGACCGTATCACGCAGGTGGGCGGCAAGGCCGGACCTGCGCGGCGCGATGTTGCGGCTGAAGGCCGGCTTGTGACGCCTGGCTGGGTGGATGTGCATACGCATTATGATGGCCAGGCCACTTGGGACCCCAATCTGGCACCTTCTTCCTGGCATGGTGTGACCACGCTGCTGTTTGGCAATTGCGGCGTTGGCTTCGCGCCGGTGCAGAAAAATCACCAACAGGCGTTGATTGATCTGATGGAAGGTGTGGAAGACATTCCCGGCATTACGCTGAGCGAAGGCCTGAAATGGAATTGGGAAAGCTTCCCCGAATATCTCGATGCGCTTGAAGCCATGCCGCGCACGCTGAATATTGGCGCGCAGCTCGCGCATCATCCCCTGCGCGTTTATGTCATGGGGGATCGCGGTCTGAAGCGGGAAAACGCCACGGGCGATGATATCGAAGCCATGGCGCGGCTGACGCAGGAAGCGCTGGAAGCTGGGGCCTTTGGCTTCACCACGTCTCGCACCGATCAGCACAAGACCTTGGCCGGAGATCTGGTGCCGGGCCGCTATGCGGAAGAAGAAGAATTGCTCGCCATTGGCCGCGCCATGGGCAAGGCGGGGCGCGGCACCTTTGGTATGTTGAGCGATTTTGAAGATGAAGCTGCAGAATTTCGCTGGCTGCGCGAAGTGGCGAAATCCACCAAGCGCCCGGTTTGGTTCCTGTTGACGGATCGCGCCTATGACCCGCAGCGTTGGCGCCGCCTGATGGATGGCGTGCATCAGGCGCGCGCGGAAGGCTTAAGCCTGGCGGCGCAGGTGGCGGGGCGCACGGTGGGGTTGATTTTGGGCCTGACCACCTCGCTCAATCCCTTCGCGTTGCGTGAAAGCTTTGCCGCGCTGGCTGACTTGCCGCCGGCTGAGCAATTGGCGCGGCTGCGCGATCCCGAAACGCGCCGGAAAATTCTTTCCGAAGAAGCGTCGAAGCGCTTGCTGGATGTGCTTCCGCCCCTCTCACGCCAGATCGCGACACGTTGGGACAATATGTTCGAATTGGGCGATCCGCCGGATTATGAACCGCCGCGTGAACGCAGCATTGCCGCCCTTGCCGCCAAGGCAGGGCAGGACCCTGCTTCCTATTGCTATGATTTCCTGATTGGTGCGGATGGCGGGCGGATGCTCTATTTCCCGGTCACGAATTACGTGACGGGTGATCTTTCCGTCGTGCGTGAAATGAACATGGATAAGGCAACGGTGCTTGGCCTTTCCGATGGCGGTGCGCATTGCGGCGTGATTTGCGATGCCTCAACCCCCAGCTTCATGCTGACCCATTGGGCGCGGGACCGGAAGCGCGGCGATGGCCTGCCTTTGGAATTCGTGGTGAAGCGGCAA
>CAIMVB010000226.1 GCA_903844785.1 uncultured Rhodospirillales bacterium
CTGGGCGATGCACTCGGCAAGATCGCCGCCGAAAAAGCCGGGATTATGCGGTCAGGTGTACCCTGCGTGACTGGGGCGCAGGCGCCGGAAGCGCTTTCGGTGATCAGCGCCACCGCTGCCGAATGCGCCGCGCCATTGCTGCAGCGCGGGCAGGATTGGTTTTGTGAGGTTACCGCGCAGGGCCTTACTTTCCGTGATGCGCAAGGCGCATTGGCGCTACCGCCGCCGGGGCTGATCGGCCCGCATCAGGCGGATAATGCCGGCATCGCCATTGCCGCGCTGCGGGCAGCGCAACTACCCTGGCTGAATGATGCGGCGATTGCGCGCGGGGTTGCCAATGCTTCTTGGCCCGCGCGCCTGCAACGCCTTGAAGGCAGCCTTGCGGCGCTATTGCCGGCGGATTTTTCGCTGTGGCTCGATGGCGGGCATAATGCCGGCGCTGGGGTGGCGCTGGCGCAGCATTTCGCGGCATGGCGTGATCAGCCGTTACACCTTGTGATCGGCATGAAGCAGGGCAAGGCGAGTGCGGAATTTCTCCGCCCGTTATTGCCGTTTGCCACAACCATTCACGCAGTCGCCGAACCCGGCCAGCATCTGGCGATGAGTGTGGCTGACATTATTGCCGCCAGCGGCGGTATCGCTGAACCCGGCCCGACAGTCGCTGAGGCCCTCGGCAAAATCGCCAGCCGCGCTCAACCGGGCCGAGTGCTGATTGCGGGCAGCCTTTATCTGGCGGGCGAAGTGTTGAAGGGTGATCTTGGTTAGAGATCAGCCGCTCAAGCTTTTGCCGGTTTCGACAATCGGCTTCCTATTGTGTCCGGCGTGAAAGCGAAACCGCGTAGGATGATGCGCGCGCCTGCAGGGTCGGGTCATCGCTCATTTCAATCCCCGGTGATTGATCAAGGATCATGAAGCTGATCGGATCACATGGCCCGCCGGGGCCGGCGGAAACCTCGGTCACGGTCAGGCGGCCAACAACGGCGCGCGGGCGATCATCCGGCCAGGCAATGGTAGGGTTCCGCACATCATCACCCTGCCCAGGGAATTGCAGCACCATGTCGAATTCCACTGGCGCGGTGGCGATGCGCCGACGCAGCTCATCGGCAAGGAAGTTATTGCCCAGGCTTTGCATCTGCTCAGCTGTCAGGCGTTCCACCCCCGCGCGCGGTTCAAATGTCCATCGTGCCGGGCGCACCTGGCCATCCTGCCCGCGAAACATGAAGGTATTCACCCCCCAATACGGCGTGGTGGCGAAGCTTGCCGGCGGTGCATTCGCCGCAAGAAAGCGCCCCTGATTGCCGACCGAAGGATTGGCGGCAACGAAGGCCGCGAAGGCTGCGGCACGTTCAGGATTGGGTCTGCCTGTCGCCGGGTCATTCGCGCGCGACAGCAGCCCATCCACCAACGCCTGCGGCGTGGGCGATCCGAAAACCGGTGCCGAGATATTCGCCATTTCAAACAAATCGCCAGAAGGTGCTTCGAAGCGGATGGAAAGGCTGCGCGTGCCACGCGCCGTGTCGGAGGCGTTGGGATTGGCACCTGCCACACCGAAACGGATCAGCGCCGTATTGCGCTGGCCGCTGAAGACCGGCGCCACGGAAAGCCTGGTGCCTTCAGCGGTGGCCACGAAATGCCCTGCCGCACAAAGACCCTTGGGGTGGCTGGGACGATGGGTGCGCACTGGCCCAAGCACGGCTTCAAAGGCGTCCACAATCGCATCAGGGCTTGGCTGCGCCGAAGCCGGGCCCGATGTGATGAGCATCGCAGAAATGGCAGCACCAGCGAAGAAGACCAGGCGGCTTGGGCGTGTGGCGGACATGGTGTTTTCTTCCCAGGCGAGTGATGGACCGAAGCGATCTTCGGCAGAGCCTTTGCGGCGCTTCAGCCGCGCCCCATTTCATTCATCATCAGATTGCCGCTTACGAGAGTCAAGAAATTTCGTTTTATAACTGAAGTCTAAGCCTGCTTCCGCTCAATCAGGCTGCGCCTGATCTTCCGCCCGCGCTTGATGCGGTCTTCAATGAAGCCGGCTTCACCGCGGCGAATGGCGCGGCCAAAGGCGTGCGCGTCCTCGGAAAAGCGGGACAGCATTTCAAGCACCGCTTCGCGATTATTCAGAAAAACATCGCGCCACATATCAACATCAGATGCAGCGATGCGCGTGAAATCGCGAAAGCCCGATGCGGCGAATTTCAGCACCGCTTCCTTGGTTTCTTCCGCCAAATCATCCGCCGTGCCGCAAATGGTGAAGGCAATCAGATGCGGCAAATGACTGACAATGGCGACAACCTTGTCATGCGTGATCGGGTCCATGGTTTCAATCATGGAACCGCAACGCCGCCACAACTCCTTCACCTTTTCCACCGCCGCAGGGTCGCTGACTGGCAGTGGGGTGACGATGCAATAGCGGCCTTCAAACAATTCCGGGAAACCCGCATCGGGGCCGGAATGCTCGGTCCCCGCCATGGGGTGGGCCGGGATCAGATGCACGCCTTCAGGCATAAGCGGCGCCAAATCACGCACCACGCTGCCCTTGGTGGATCCCACATCGGTCAGCACCGCACCCGGCGCCAGATGCGGCGCGATATGGCGCATGGCATCGGCATAGGCACCAACGGGGATGCAGAAAATCACGCCATCGCAGCCTTCAACGGCACGCGCGGCATCCGCTTCCACCACATCCGCGATGCCCAGTTCGCGCACACGCTGAAGAGTCTCAGCCCGCCGCGTGGTGACAACAATGGTCTTCGCAATATCGCCGCGCTTTTTCGCAACCCGCGCGATGGAAGAACCGATCAGCCCAATGCCAACCAGACAAAGCCGATTGAAAAGCGGTTCAGCCATGTTGCGCCATGAAGGCTGCAATCGCTTCCGCTACCATCTGGCATTCCTCACCCGTGCCGATGCTGATGCGCAGGCACATGGGCAGGCCATAGCCACCCATGGCGCGCACGATCAGCCCGCGCGCCTTAAGCGCCGCATCAGCGGCCTTGGCCTTTTCCGGCGTGCCGAAATCCGCGAGCAGAAAATTCCCCTCGCTTGGCCAGACCTTCACACCAGATGCGGTCAATGCCGCCGCCAGCTTGCCGCGCCATTCGGTATTGTGCGCGATGGCTTTTTCAATCCAGCCCGCTTCCTGCACAGCGGCAATGCCAGCCGCCATCGCCGCTGCATTCACATTGAAGGGCCCGCGAACGCGCCCCAATACATCCACCACCGCCTGCGGCGCATAAGCCCAGCCCAGTCGCATGCCACCCAGGCCAAAAATTTTGGAGAAGGTGCGCGTCATCACGGTATTGCCGCCGCCCGCATCCACCAGCGCCGCGCCCGCATCATAATCAGGCCGCGTCACATATTCGGCATAGGCGGAATCAAGCACCAGCAGAATGTCATCGCGCAGCCCCGCGCGCAGCCGCACCATTTCCGATTGCGGCAGGATGGACCCTGTTGGGTTATTCGGATTGGCCAGAAACACCATCCGGGTGCGCGGCCCAACCGCGGCCAGCATGGCGTCCACATCCACGGTCAAATTGCGTTCCGGCACCTTGATGATCTGGCAGCCAGCCCAACGCCCGGTAATGTCATACATCATGAAGCCATGGGCAGACATCACCAGTTCTGTCCCCTCACCGCCATAGGCAAGGATCAAGAGCGCCAGCAATTCATCCGATCCATTGCCGCAGACAATCCGCGCGGGGTCCAGACCGAAACGCGCACCGATCGCTTCCCGCAACGCCTTGGCGCCACCATCGGGGTAGCGATGCGCATCGGCGGCCATGCCAGTAATGGCGGCAATGGCGCCTGGCGGCGGGCCAAAAGCGCCTTCATTGGATGATAGCTTCACAATCCGGTTTACGCCGGGGATTTTCGATTCACCCCCGACATAGGGCTCTACCGAAAGGATCGAAGGGCGCGGCATCACGGTCATGACACATCTCCAGCAACTGGCACGGCATAGGCGCCCAGCAAAACGGCGTGAAGGGTAGCAAGGCGCGGATCGCCGGCGGCGATAAAAGCATCAATTTCGGCCAGCGCCAGGCTGCGCCCGCCCTGCCGCAACAGGCAGACAACCCGCCCCACAAGCCCCGCTTCCGCCAATTGGCGCGCGAAACTATCGCGGGACGCATCAGCGCTGCCTTCCAGCCGCACGAGGCTACGATCTTCGCCCGAGGCATCCGGCGGCACAGGTGCCACCACCAACGCCGCATCCGCCCGCATGGCATCGGCCAGGAATGGCAAGCGCGCCACAATGCAAAGGCGCGGCGCTTCCAGGCTTTGCCACCAGGCGCCTTCGCCCTCACCGCTCGGGGCTGGCAGCACGGCGACCGAAGCCTTGCCGGCGCTCAATGCCGCCAAAGCCTGGGCGGGGGAGGCAAAGGCGGTCAGCGGTGTTTGCGTGCCGAAATGCTCCCGCGCCAGCGCCAGGCTTGGCGCCCCTTCGCTGGATGCAGCGACAGCGGCGGTAAAGCCACCCTGGATTGCCGTATGGGCCATGAAAATATGGCGCCAAATGCGCACCACCGCACCGCGAGACAAAGCGCCCTGATGCCGCGCGAGCAGCCGGCGAAGGACCGCCGCTTCCCGGCCTGGGCGCAGCGGGGAACCACCGCCCGTCTTGGCGCGGCTGGCCGCCATGCGGGAAACCACGGCAGCGCGGCGCATCAGCAAATCATGCATCGCGTCATCCAGCGCATCTATTTCAGCGCGCAGCGCGGTAAGGGCGGGATCGGCGGGCGGGGCCGGGGGGGCTTTATCGTTCATGCGAGACCAATTCTTCGGGGCAGCATTAGAGCATTTTCAAACCAAGTGGAATCACTTGGCTCTCCGGAAAATGCGACCAAACAAGGATTTAGTGCGCGTCCTGTGGACGAATGTGAACGGGATGCGCGCTAACCCCCCATCGCCGCGCGCCAAGCGCCCCAACCAATGCCCGCCGCCCGCACGCCATGGTTGCGCCGGGTGGGGTGGCGGCTTAAATCCTACCTCCATGAGCCAGACCATCGCCCCCCTGCCGGAAGTGGCCCATCAGGCCGCCATCTTCCCCGATGGCCTGGCGCTGGATTGCGGCGCCGTCGTCGCACCGCTGACAGTAGCCTATCGCACTTACGGCACGCTGAATGCGGCAGGCAGCAATGCGTTGCTGATCTGCCACGCGCTGACGGGCGATCAATATGTTGCCGAAAACCACCCCATTACCGGCAAGCCCGGCTGGTGGGAAAATATCATCGGCCCGGGCAAGCCGCTCGATACGGATCGCTATTTTTTGGTTTGCGCCAATGTGCTGGGCGGCTGCATGGGCTCCACCGGGCCGCGCAGTGAAATGACCGATGCGGCGGGGCGCGGGCTTGGCCGGCCTTGGGGGACGGATTTTCCTTCCGTCACCATCCGCGACATGGTGCGCGCGCAAAAGCGGCTGATGGAAAAGCTTGGGATCAATCGTTGGCTTGCCGTGATTGGCGGGTCCATGGGCGGGATGCAGGTGCTGGAATGGGCCGCGACCTACCCTGAAGCGGTTTATGCCGCCGCGCCTATCGCGACCGCGGCGCATCATTCGGCACAAAACATCGCTTTCCATGAAGTGGGCCGCGCGGCCATTCATTCCGACCCGGATTGGCAGGGCGGGCGCTATTGGGAAGCCGACATCATCCCCGCCAAGGGCCTTTCTGTGGCGCGCATGGTGGCGCACATCACCTATTTGTCCGAAAAAGCACTGACGCGGAAATTTGGCCGGCGGCTACGCGGCGCTTCCGCGCTGACCTTCCTGGAAGATGTGTTTGAGGTGGAAAGCTATCTTCGCCACCAGGGCTCGACCTTTGTGCGCCGCTTTGATGCGAATTCCTACCTGACCATCACGCGCGCGATGGATTTCTTTGATTTGGCGGCGGAACATGAAGGCGATTTGGCGGCGGCCTTTCGCGGCACCGCGACACGCTTTTTCGTCGCTTCCTTCAATAGCGATTGGCTGTTCCCAACCAGTGAAAGCCGCACCCTGGTGCGCGCGCTGAATATGGCGGCGGCCAATGTCAGCTTTGTTGAGATTGACAGCGACAAGGGCCATGACGCCTTCCTGCTGGAAGAACCAGATTTCCATCGCGCTTTGGGCGGTTTCCTCGCCGGTTGCGCCGAACGGCTAGGGGTGTAGCGCGTGACGATGGATGGCGTGCAATATGTCGCGAAGAATATGCGGCTGGATCTGCGCCTGATTGCGGAGATGATTCCGCATGATGCGCGCGTTTTGGATATTGGCTGCGGCGATGGCGCGTTGATCGAATATCTGGCGCGCGAAAAACGCGCCGATGCACGCGGCATTGAAATTGATATGGCGCAGGTCACCAAGGCAGTCTCGGCCGGGCTTGCCGTGATCCATGGTGATGCAGATAACGATCTGGCCTTTTATCCCGATGGCGCCTTTGATTATGTGGTGCTGTCACGGACCTTGCAGGCGGTGGAAAAGCCGCGCGAAGTGCTGCGCCAATTGCTGCGCATTGGGCGCTACGCGATTGTTTCCTTCCCCAATTTTGGCCATTGGCAAATGCGCTGGCGGCTTTTGTGGGGCGGGCAGATGCCGGATACGGAAACCTGGAACCGGCCCTGGTATGAAACGCCCAATATCCACCCCTGCACGATCACGGATTTCACCACGCTTTGCGCGCTGGATGGCTATGCGGTGGAACGTTGGCTCGCGGTGGATGAGCAGGGGCTGAAGGCGCCTTGGCGCCGTTCGCTGCGGCTGGCCAATCTGTTTGGCGAACAGGCGCTTTTCATGCTGCGCCGGATCGGGCCGGGCGTTTAGAGCAGTTTCAAGCCAAGTGGCATCACTTGGCGGTTCGAAAAATGCGTCCAAACAGGGGTTTGGCGTATATCCCGTCAACGAATGTGAACGGGAAACGCCCTAACCCCGCCCGCCGGGCTGCCCATTAATCGGTTGGGGTCAGGCTTTTGATCAGGTCGAACACACGCTTGCGGATAGCGGGTTCAGTGATGCGGTAATAAGCGCGCACCAATTCCAAAGTCTCACGCTTGCTCATCTGCTCATCGTCCAGGCCATCTTGCGATTCAGCAAAGCCAAACAGGGCGGGACGGCTACGCACGGCGCTATTGCCGCCCATTTCAGGGGGCAAATCATCGAAAAAGAAGCCAATCGGCACATCCAGCACGCGGGCCAGATCAAAAAGCCGGCTGGCCCCGATGCGGTTCACCCCGCGTTCATATTTCTGCACCTGCTGAAAGGTAAGCCCCAGCGCATCACCGAGCTTTTCCTGGCTCATACCAAGCAGCGTCCGGCGCAAGCGCACCCGGCCACCCACATGGGCGTCAATCGGGCTGGCCCGATGCTCACGTTCTACCTTTACGGCCGGATCATCGACATCATTCATCACTGCTACCGATTTCATGCCTTGCTTTTTCCCTCACGCTGCGCGGCAACCCATGCGGGCAAACAGGTTTCGCACCAACAAGAAAGGTTGAGCAGGCTGACCGCAATACACGGGGAAACACTGCTTAACCGGAAATTAAACTAGCGTTACTGCCCTAATGAGGTCTATAGGTTTTTCAATAATCTCAAAAAAGGAACAATAATTTTTCGTGATGCACCAAATTTGGACGATTTATGAGCGATTTCGTCCAGAGATTATCCACCCAAAGGCGAAAACCAGCATGGCCAATACCGCGGGAATCGCCAAACCAAACTGAGCAAATAGCGTGGGTTCGCGCGGTGCGGGCAGAGGCGCCAAAATCACGGCGGATTCACCCAAAGGGCCACGCGTCACCAATCGACCACGCGAATCAAATACCGCCGAAACACCTGTCTGCGCTGCACGCGCCAGTGGCAAGCCTTCCTCCACCGCACGAAGCCGCGCTGACGCCAGATGCTGCCAAGGGCCGGCGGTAATGCCAAACCAGGCATCATTAGTCACATTCACGATCCAATCCGGCCGCCGCGCCGGCGTGACCCGCCCGGTGAAAATCACCTCATAACAAATCAACGCCACAAAGGGCGGCAGCCAGCCCGCCACCAGCCGGCGCCGTTCCTCGGCCGGCGTAAAATCGCGCGATGATTGCACAAGCCTGATCGGCAATAAGCCCCGGAAGGGCATGTATTCGCCAAAGGGCACCAGATTCATCTTATCGGCAACCGCAATCACCTGCGTATCAGGGCCGATCACCGCCAGGCTATTGTACAAATCGCTCGCATAGCCGGCGGGCGTGAAATCACCGCGCACGGTCCCGGTCAGCAGCAGGGTATTTTGCGGCAGAGCGCCGGCCACCAATTGCCGCGCTTCCCGATCATTGGGCAGCAGGAAAGGCACCGCAGTTTCCGGCCAGATCACCGCAAGCCGATGCCCC
Source organism: uncultured Rhodospirillales bacterium (assembly GCA_903844785.1). Taxonomy (GTDB): domain Bacteria; phylum Pseudomonadota; class Alphaproteobacteria; order Acetobacterales; family Acetobacteraceae; genus Neoroseomonas. The sequence goes on from CAIMVB010000226.1 coordinate 8,347, forward strand.
GGCGGCAGATCGCGCAGCGCCGCAAGTGCTGCTTCGCGCGTGGCTTCCACATAGCGGCGCAGGATCGGCACGCGGGATTCCTCACGCCATTTCACCTCCTGCGCGATATTGCCCTGCACGATCATCAGCCCAACCGGTTGCGGTTCAGGCTCTGGCGCCCAAAGCCGGGCAAAGCCAAAGGCGCCGCAAAAGGCCAAGGCAGCAAAACCGCCCAGAAAGGCGCGACGATCCAAAAGCGGCGTTGCCGCGACCAGCAGCGTGATGAGTGAAAGCCCATGTACGCCAATCATCGCCGCCATTTGAATGGGCAGCGCATCAAAGGCCCAGACGCTGCCCATCAGATTCCAGGGAAAGCCGGTCAGGATTTCGCCGCGCAGCAATTCAAAGCCAACAAAACCACCAGCAAAAACCAATGCCCGTGGCCAGCCAGGGCGCGCGGCCCAAGCAATCGCCGCCGGTGCCGCGACAAATAACCCAAGCGGCAGCGCCAGCGCCGGCACCGCAATCGGCACCAGCCACCAATAGCGCGCCACATCAGTCAGAATGGCGGAAGTGATCCAGTAAAGCCCGCCGGTGAAAAACCCAAAGCCCCAGGCAAGGCCGAGCCAAAAGGCGCCGGTCCAGCTTGCCGCCCCGCCAATCATGGCGATCAGCCCTGGGATGGCCAAAAAAAGCGCCGGCACAATATGCAAGGGCGGCAGGGCGAGCACCGCCAGCATCCCAAGCCCGAAAGCTGTCACCATGGCGCGCCAGCCACGCCGTGCCGCCAAAGACCGCCAAACGCGCCCCATCAAGCCCTGCTTTCCTATTCCGCTGCAACGCGCGGATTGGCACCAGGGCGACGCACACGCAAGCGCCGAATGCGGCGCGGATCAGCTTCCAGAATGCGAAACTCCAGGCCCGAGGGGTGGGAGACCAATTCGCCGCGCGCCGGCACGCGCCCGGCCAGCGTGAAGACCAAGCCGCCCACCGTATCAATATCGGCGGCGCGTTCTTCATCTGTCAGTATGGTGCCGAGCTTTTCTTCAAAGGCCGCAATCGGCGTGCGCGCATCCAAATCCAGCGCCCCATCAGGGCGTTCGGTGATTTGCTGCGCCTTGATTTCATCATGTTCGTCGCTGATGTCACCAACAATGGTTTCC
>CAIMVB010000227.1 GCA_903844785.1 uncultured Rhodospirillales bacterium
CGGCGTTTTTCGACCAATCCGGTGTCCATCGGCGTGCCATTGCCGGGCCGGCCCATTCTGCTGGATTTCGCGACATCGCTGGTGGCGGAAGGCAAGGTGCTGGTGGCATCTTCCGGCGGGAAGGCGCTGCCAGAAGGCGCCTTGATCGAAGCCGATGGCCGGCTTTCAACGGACCCGCACACGCTTTACGGCCCCTATGAGGCTGTCGGCCCGCGCGATGTTTCGAAAGGCACCGGCGCCATTCGTGCCTTTGGCGAACATAAGGGTTCGGGCTTGGCCTTCATGTGCGAAATGCTGGCGGGTTGCTTGACCGCAGGCGGCACCAGCGGCCCGGTTTCGGAACGCACGCGCATCGCCAATGGCATGCTTTCCATTTTCATCTCGCCCAAGCATTTCGGCACCCAGGCGGAATTTGAACGTATGGGACTGATTTATGCTGATTGGGTTTCAGAAACCCGCCCCGCCGATCCCGCCGCGCCCGTGCTGCTACCCGGTGAGCCGGAAGCAACCCGGCGCGCGGAAAGGCTAGCCGATGGCGTGCCGCTACCGCAGGATACCTGGGCGAATATTCTTGGCACCGCCAAGCGGCTTGGGGTGAATAGCACGATCTGAAAAGGTCGATCGCGTCTACTGCTAGCGGGCTGATTGGCTGATCAGTGATAGAACATCGGCCCGCAAAGCCGCCCTGGCTGCATCATCCGCGCCAACGGAAGCATGCGCCAGCCTGCCGGGCCACTGCATCATTTGCAGGCGCAAGGGTCCGGTGAAGATGCCATGCGCGGCATTTTCGTAGAACCAAATATCTACATCCGCGCCCTTGGCTTTTTGTGCTGCCACCCAATCCGCTGGGCTTTGCGTGGTTGATCTTGGATTGATGGCGGCATTGCAGGCCGCTGCATTTCCAGGCGGCCTGTCGAAGCTTTCAATGTTCAAAAAGCAAGGCACGCGACGCAGCCAGCGCACATCATCCGCCGTTTGGCCGGCATAATTATCCTGCCTGCCAAAAATGGCGCGGAGCGGGACGCGCAAATCATTCGGCAAGCCAAGCCCAGCCCCGGCCAAGCCCTCAGCAAAGGCTACCCGCACATGCTTGGGGTCCACCACCGCAGCAAGGTTCGCCACCACATCAGCGCCATTCGAAAGCCCGTAAAGATAAATCCGCCCAGCATCGATCCCAGGCTGCGTGACGGCCCACCGATACGCCCCAAGTGCCGCGACATAGATCATGCGCTGACGCGCTTCATAGGTCATGTTGCGAACCCAAAAGCGCCAATCGCGATCAAAGCCATTCATCCGATAGGCATCGAAGCCAAGCACGGCGATGCCCGCAGCATGAAAGGCCGCCATCGCGGCCAGGCTATCGCGCGCACCGCCGCCGCCATGCACGAAAATGATCAAGGGCGATGCCCGCCTGCCTGGTGGAAGTCGCAGATCAACCGAAGCATTTGCGGGATCAAAATCCGCGGCAGGGCCGCGTAGCGTGTGCATGCCTGGGCTTACTTCAACAAGGCTACGCTCAGCGGCGGCGCCCCCTTCACCCACCGCCGTAGCACAAGCGGCCAAGGTCCAAAGGCTGATAGCGAGTATTGCGCCCCGAAGCAGGGTAACGCGATGGGCTTTTTGCATCGGCTTCACACCAATATATCTGCCAATCCCACCACATCCGGCGCTTCATGCAGCGCGTCTATCGCGCGGATCAACTCATCCGCGCGACCCTCGGGCAGAATGCCAGCCAAGCACGCTTTGACCTTCTCAATTTGCGCCACGCGCGGCAGAGGATTTTCCGGGCTGCCCAGCGCGGCATCCACCCGCTGATCCAGCCGCGTGCCATCGCGCAATTCAATTTCAACACGTTGCGGCACCACAGCGTTTTCATCCGTGCTGCCATCGCCATGCAATTCCACCCGCGCCGCCAGCGCATGGGTTGGGCCATCGCGCAGCAACGCCTCAGAAAAATCACCAAGCCCGACCCTGCCGGAAAGCAGGGTGCGCGCCACCACATAAGGCAGGCAGAGCCGCGCGTAATTGCCGGTCAGGTCCGGCTTGATCGGGCGGCCCACTAGCCGCATCGCCAGTGGCGGCAGATAGAGCCGCACGGCGCTGACATGCTCGGCGCGCACCCCATGCGCCGCGATCAGCCGCTGCACGCCATCAATGGCGGGATGGGTCAGCCGCCCGGAAGGGAAGGGCTTGTGCGATAGCCGCGCCACCTGCCAGGTGCTTCCCAGTGCGGCCAAGCCCGGTACCAAATCGTGCTCCGGCTCCGTCAGTTTCAAGAAGCCGAACGGCCCGGTCAGCCACTGCGCCGGCCCCGCCGCGCCCGCCGCCGCCAAATCCGCCGCACGCAGCCCCGCCATGGCGGCGAAGCCCATCTGCACCGGCAGCGCCATGGATCCTTCCGTATGCGCCTGCATGGTCCCTGGTATTTGCCCAAGCAGTAGCCCCGCCCCGGCGGAAGCCGTTCCCAGATCAAAGCCGCGCAACCGCGCAACTGCGCCGTAAGCGCCAAACATGCCCGCCGTCGCCGGGCGGAAGAAGCGCATCGGCCCACGCGCCGCCGCACCAATCGTACACGCCAGATCAAGCCCCAGGATCACCGCCGCCATGAAGCGCGCGCCCGATACCGGCTGGCCCAGACCGCTGAGCCGTTCCGCCTCGGCCAGCGCGGCGGAGACGGTCGGCGTCATGGCATGCACCACGGCGGCTTCATGGATGGCGTCAAATTCCAGCGCATGGGCCTGAAAGGCATTCATGAAAGCAGCATGAGACGCCGGCAACGCCGCACCATCGCCCCAAAGCCGCGCCTCGGCCCCCGCGCCCCAGCCGCGCGCCGCCGCAAGCAAACCTGGCCGCGCCGCATGGGCCATGCCGGCCACGCCGACCGCCAACCCATCCAGCAGAAATATCCGCGCGGCGTCCCGCGCTGACTCAGGAATGGCGGCCTCGGGCGTTGCCAGCAGGTGGCGGAGCAGGATGGTTTCAGCGGTGTCTGTCATGCCGCCCATGCTGCCCGCGTTATGCATCCCGTCAAGCGCCATGGCGTAAGCCGCCACTTCGTGCTGCCATAGCGCCAAACAAAGAGGAAACCCCATGGCCAAGATCAAAGGCATTGTTGTCTGCCCACAACCGCGCGCGGCGGATGTAGGGGCAGAAATCCTGCGGCGCGGCGGCAATGCCTTCGACGCCGCGCTTGCCACCGCCTTCTGCCAAATGGTGCAAGACCCCTTCATGTGCGGCATTGGCGGCATGGGCACGCTGCAATTCCGCGACGCCAAAACTGGCCGCCAGGGCATGATTGATTTCCACGCCCGCGCCGGCGCCAAGGTGCGCGCCGATATGTGGGCGGCCGATAGTAAGGGAAAATCCGAAATCTCCGGCTATGCGTTGTTTGAGGATCAACGTGCGGAGCTTGGCTATACCGCCATCATGACCCCCGGCACGGTGGCGGGCTTCGCGTATTTTCACGCGCAATTCTGCACCATGGATTGGGCGGATTTGCTGGCCCCCGCAATTACCATGGCGCGGGATGGCATGTTGGTGACGCCATTTTTCCGCGATTTTCTGGAACGTAAACCGCAGCCCGGCCTGCCCAGCGGCATGCAGCGCGTGACCAAAACCAAAGCCTGCGCTGCGCTTTATTTGAACCAGGCCGGACAATTGCATGAAGTGGGCGATAGGCTAGTGCATGCCGAGTTGGCCCGCACGCTGGAACGCCTTGCCACCCACAGCGCGCAGGATTTTTATACGGGCGAGATCGCCGGTCAGATCATCAGCGATTTCACGCAAAACGGCGCCTTCATCACCGCCGATGATTTGCGCGATTATCGCGTGCGCGAAAGCGCGCCCGTGATTGGCACCTATCGTGGCTACAAGATTTCATCGAATCCGCCGCCAGGTTCCGGCGCGGTGCTGATCGCCATGTTGAATATCCTGGAAAACTTCGACCTCGGCGCTTTGCCCGCTGGTTCTGCAGGGCATTACGATCTAGTCGCGCGCGCCATGGCAGCCGCGCATCATGACCGGGACGAAGCGCTCGGCGATCCGGATTTCGTCAGCGTGCCAACCGAATCCCTCATGTCAAAATCCCGCGCCGCTGAATGGGCCAAGCGCATCCGGGATGGGTGGCTGCCCGGTGGGCGGATCGGAGAACCACCTTCCTGCACCACGCATCTTTCCGTTTGGGATGCGGCGGGCAATTGCGTTTCCGTCACGCATACGCTTGGCACGGGCGCGGGCGTGGTCACACCGGGGCTTGGCTTCAATTGGAACAATGCCATGAAGCTGTTTGATATGCGCCCGGGACGCGCCAATAGCATGGCGCCCGGCAAGGCGCGCACCACCGGCATGGTGCCAACCATCGTCTATAAGGATGATGAACCCTGGCTGATTGTCGGCGCGCCTGGCGGCAGTGTGATCATCTCTGCAGTGCTCACCACCATCATCAATACGATTGATTTCGGCATGTCGGCGGTGGAAGCGGTTTCCTTCCCGCGCATCCATTGCGAAGGCGGGCC
>CAIMVB010000228.1 GCA_903844785.1 uncultured Rhodospirillales bacterium
CAGCAGCGCAAAGCCGCCCGCGAGGTAGCGCGGCCAGCGCCGGGCAGGCTCTAGCGCAGATGCCGACATGGCGGCGTCTTCGGGCGATCAAAGCCGAGCATGGCGAAGGTATCCTTCATATGCGCGGGCAAGGCGGCGGCGAGTTCCAGCATACCACCTTCCGGATGCGGCAGGCGCAAGGCCCGCGCATGCAAATGCAGCGTGTTGCCGAAGCCTTCCAGATGCGCGGCCTGACCGCCATATTTGCCATCACCCATGATCGGGCATTTTAGCGCCTCGGCGCAATGCACGCGCAATTGATGGGTGCGGCCCGTGAGCGGGCGCAATTCCAGCATCGCCGCCTGGCGCTGCGCGGAATCCACCACGCGATAGAGCGTGACAGCGCGCGTGCCCTCCCCATCCGCGACCCCGGCCACGCGTTCGCCGCGCTGCCCGCCAAGCTTGGCGAGTGGCATATCGATCCGTCCTTGCAGCGGATGCGGCCGGCCAATCACGATGGCCCAATAGGTTTTCTCAGCATCCCGGCCCCGGAACGCGGCGGCGAGTTTGGAAGCCGCCGCAGCGGTGCGCCCCAGGATCAGAACGCCCGATGTGTCCTTGTCCAGCCGATGCACCAGGCGCGGGCGTTCTTCATAGCCAAAGCGCAGCGCATCCAGCATGCCATCCACATGGCGCGTGATGCCGGGGCCGCCCTGCACTGGCAGGCCCTGGGGCTTGTCGATCGCGATCACTGAGGCATCGCGATAGATCACCATGCGTTCAATCGCCGCCGCATCCCGGTCTGACACTGGGCGGGCTGAGGGCGGTTTGGAGGCTTCTGCCGGCAAGGGCGGGATGCGTAATTGCTGGCCGGGCTTGAGCCGCGCATTCGCTTCCACCCGCGCGCCATCGACGCGGATCTGCCCGGTGCGCAGCATTTTCTGCAGCGCGCCCTGGGTCAGATTCGGGTAGTGCCGATGAAACCAGCGATCAAGCCGGATATCGGCTTCGGCCGGGGCGATGGTGCGGTGCGTGACAGGCATGGCATTCCGTAACAGGGGGCGCGCTGATCTGAAAGCGGGAAATGCAGGGCGTGCCGGATCATTTCGCTGGTTCCATCCCCCATGGTTCTGCTTTAAGGAAAGCGAAAATGCTTCTGGGGGAGGGCTTCATGACCACAGCAACCAATTTCACCTTCACGCGCCGTGCCCTTGCCGGGCTTGGGCTTGGGCTGGCCGCGACAGGCAGTGCCCGCGCGCAAGATATGGCCGGCAAGACGATTGAATGGATCATCCCCTTCGCGGTGGGTGGTGGTTCGGATGTTTGGGCGCGCTTTCATCTGCCGATGTTGCAAAAGCATATGCCCGGCAATCCCACCGTGGTGATCCGCAATGTCACTGGCGGCGGCAGCATCAATGGCGCCAATCAATTCGCGCAACGTACGCGGCCTGATGGCCTGACGATCCTTGGCACCAGCGGTTCCACGCAATTCCCGTATCTGATGGGCGATCCGCGCGTGCGTTATGATTACCGCGCCTGGAGCGTGCTGATGGCGAGCCCGACCGGCGGCGTGCTTTATGTGCGCCCTGAATTGGGCGTGCGCGGCCCGGCGGATTTGGCGAAGCTGCAAGCGGCGCAGGGGCTGAAATTCGGTAGCCAGGGCCCGACTTCCTTGGATATTGTGCCGGCGCTGGCCTTTGAACTCATGAATCTGAATGTGCAGATTGTCTTTGGCATGCAGGGCCGCGGCCAGGGGCGCCTTGCTTTCGAACGCGGTGAAACGCCGATCGATTACCAGACATCCTCTGCCTACACGAGCCAAGTTCTGCCGCTAGTACGGGAAGGCAAGGCGGCGCCGTTGTTTTCTTACGGCATCCTGAATGCTGCGGGCGATATTGTGCGCGATCCGAATTTCCCGGATTTGCCGACCTTTCCCGAATTCCTGAAGGCTGCAACGGGGCAGGATCCTTCCGGCCCGGCCTGGGAAGCCTATCGCACGCTGTTCGTCGCAGGCTTTGCGGCGCAGAAATTCGTGGTGGTGCCGCGCGAAACACCGCGCGCTGTCCAGGATTTGTATCGCACTGCCTTCACGCGCATCTTCGCCGATCCTGAATACAAGGAAAAGCGCGGCACGGTGATTGGCGAATATGATGAAGTCGTGGGCGACGCGGCCGAGAAAGCCTATGCCGCCGGCACCGTCATCAGTGAGGCGACGCGCGAATGGATCAAGGAATGGTTGCTGCGTCGTTTCAACCATCGTCTGGGCTGATCAGGCCACGCGCAGCGCGGGAATAGGAGTGGGGTAGAATGCTTGACGCGCTGCTGATGGCGCTGACCGCGCTCGCGAGCCCTGAGCGCCTTGGTTATATGGCGCTTGGGGTATTGATTGGTTACGCCATTGGCGTGCTGCCGGCGCTTGGGGGCCTGGCCGGGCTTTCGCTGGTAATGCCCTTCATCTACGGGCTGGATCAGGTCTCAGCCCTTGCCATGCTGGTCGGTCTGGTCGCGGTGGCGGCCACGGCGGATACATTCAGCTCCATCCTGATGGGCATACCGGGATCATCGGCCAGCCAGGCAACGATCCTGGATGGCTTCCCCATGGCCCGACGAGGAGAAGCCGCGCGCGCCTTATCGGCATCCTTCCTGGCTTCCATGATTGGCGGCCTGATCGGCGCAGTGATTTTGACCGGCGCGGTATTGATTGCGCGGCCCTTGATTCTGGCGCTGGGCACGGCAGAGCTTTTCATGCTGGCGCTGCTTGGGCTTTCTATGGTGGGCGTGTTGGCTGGCAAAAGCTTCGCCAAGGGCCTGATTGCCTGCGGCATGGGCTTGGCCCTTGGCATGGTGGGGACAGCACCGGCCACGGCGGAATATCGGCTTGATTTTGGGTTGATCTATCTTTCGGATGGCTTGCCGCTGCCCGTACTGGTGCTGGCGATTTTCGCCCTGCCGGAAATTATTGATCTGGCGCGCGGTGGCGGCACCATTTCCCGCACGGCGGAATTGGGGCGCGGCTGGTTTGATGGCGTGCGCGACATCATGCGCCATTGGTGGCTGCTGCTGCGGACTTCTTCCATCGGCTCCGTGCTGGGTGCCATCCCCGGGCTTGGCGGCAGCGTGACCGATTGGATTGTCTATGGCCATGCGATTCAAACCGAAAAGAATGGCCAATTCGGCAAGGGTGATGTGCGCGGCGTGATTGCCGTGGAGGCATCAAATAATGCGCGCGAAGGTGGCGCGCTGGTGCCGACGCTGTTCTTCGGCATTCCTTCATCCGGGTCCATGGCGGTGTTCTTGGGCGGGATGACGCTGCTTGGCATTGAAGCCGGGCCGGCGCTGGTCGGTTCCAGGCTTGATCTGACCTATGCGATCATCTGGTCGCTCGCGATTGCCAATGTGATGGGCACACTGCTTTGCTTCGCCACTTCGCCCTTGATTGCGCGGCTGACCACGGTGCGCTTTGGCTTGCTCGCGCCCTTCATGATGATGGTGGTCTGCTTTGGCGCCTTCAACAATAACCGCGAATTGGCGGATTTGCTGCTGCTGCTGGGCGTTGGCTTGCTTGGCTTGCTCATGCGCCGCTTCGGCTGGCCGCGCCCGCCCTTCGTGGTGGGCTTCGTGCTGGCGCTGCCGATGGAAACCTATCTGTATCAGGCGGTGCAATTCTATGGCTGGGATTTCCTGACGCGCCCCGGCGTGATGATCATTGCCGCGTTGATCGTGGTATTTGCCGGGCTTGGAATTCGCCAACGCCGTCTGGCCGATACGGAAGAAGATGGCGGCAGCAAGGATACCGGCAAGCGGCAGCCTCAGGCGATTTTCGCCGTGATCCCGGTGGCAATTTTCGCCGCGGTTTTCGTTGACGCCATGCGCCACAGCTTCCTGGGCGCGATCTTCCCGATGATGATTGCGGGCGCGATGCTACTTATCAGCGTGCCGGTATTATTCAGGCTGAATTTTGGCCGTGTGGGTGGTTCGCTTTTCCATGATGCGGAAGCGAATGCGAAGCCGGAGGATGGCAGCTTCTGGGCGCATCTTGGCTGGGTGATCGGGCTTGTCGGGCTTTCGGCTTTGGTCGGATTCCTGCTGGCCAATACGATCTTTTTCTTGGCCTTCCTGCGCTATGCGGCACGGTGTTCCTGGCGGCTGACGCTGCTATTGACCAGTATTGCGACCATTGGCCTGATTGCGGTGGCGCAGCTTTTGACACTCGACTTCCCGCAGGGGCTGTTGCAGCATTTCTTCGATCTCCCCTGGCCTTTACGTTGACGGATAGAATTATGCAGAAAGCCATTCCTTGTACGCTGATGCGCGGCGGCACCAGCCGTGGACCTTATTTCCTGCGCCATGATCTGCCGGAAGATCGCGACGCCATGGGGCACGTGCTGTTGGCCGCCATGGGATCACCAGATGCGCGCCAGATTGATGGGCTTGGTGGGGCGACAAC
>CAIMVB010000229.1 GCA_903844785.1 uncultured Rhodospirillales bacterium
CCTATGTGCCGACGGGCATGTATTACCAGCCTACCGCCTATCGCCGGAACCTGACCGGTATGCTGAAGGGCCAGCCGCCGCTGTTCTGGAATATCCGGCGCGCTTAATCCGAACCCTGCGCCGCGCCTGGGCTTGCCGGGCGCGGCCGGGTTTCACCCGAAGCCGGCAAGGGGCTATAAGCCGGGCATGACCGAAGCACCCCCGACCCGCCGGCTTTTCGGCACTGATGGCATTCGCGGCAAGGCCAATGCCGCGCCGATGGATGCCGCCACCGCACTCAGGCTTGGCCAAGCGGCAGGCAGCTATTTCAACCGCGGCAATCACCGCCATCGCGTGGTGATCGGAAAGGATACGCGGCTTTCCGGCTATATGCTGGAACCGGCTTTGACCGCAGGCTTTATCGGCGCGGGGATGGATGTCGTGCTGGTCGGGCCTTTGCCCACACCGGCGATTGCGCTTCTGACGCGTTCGCTGCGCGCGGATTTGGGGGTGATGATCAGCGCGTCTCACAACCCATACGAAGATAACGGCATTAAGCTGTTCGGCCCGGATGGGCTGAAGCTGACCGATGACCAGGAAGCCGAGATCGAAGCACTTATGGCTGGCGATCTGGCGGCTTCCCTGGTGCCGCCGCCGAGGCTTGGGCGCGCCAGCCGGCTGGAAGATGCGCCGGGGCGCTATATTGAAGCCGCCAAGGCGTCCTTCCCGCGCGGGCAGACTCTGGATGGGCTCCGCATTGTCGTGGATTGCGCCCATGGCGCGGGCTATCGCGTCGCGCCCACCGTGCTCTGGGAATTGGGGGCCGAGGTGATCCCCATCGGCGTCGCGCCTGATGGCTTTAATATCAATAAGGCGGTGGGGTCCACCGCGCCTGCGGCCCTTGCGACTTTGGTGCGGGAACGCCGTGCTGATCTTGGCATTGCCTTGGATGGCGATGCGGACCGCGTGGTGCTGGTGGATGAAGCCGGGCAGGTGGTGGATGGGGATCAGATCCTGGCCCTGATCGCGCGTTCTTGGCATGCGCAAGGCCGGCTGACCGGTGGCGCGGTGGTGGCCACCGTCATGTCCAATATGGGGTTGGAACGCTTCCTCTCGGCGCGCGGCCTTGGCTTGCTCCGCACCGCCGTGGGTGATCGCTATGTCGGAGAAAGGATGCGCGAAGCCGGCTGCAATCTGGGCGGTGAGCAATCCGGCCATATGATCATGCCGGAATTCGGCACCACCGGGGATGGGCTGATCGCCGCGCTACAAGTCCTTTCAGTGCTGGTTGAGGAAAAGCGCCCGGCCAGTGAGGTGCTGCGCTGCTTCGCGCCCTTGCCACAGCGCCTGGTGAATGTGCGCTATGCCGGAGCCTCACCACTGACGAAGCCCGTGGTGGCTCAAGCAATTGCGGCGGAAGAAGCAGCGCTTGGCGCGCGCGGGCGCGTGCTGATCCGCGCCAGCGGCACCGAACCCGTGATCCGCGTGATGGCGGAAGCCGAGGAAGAAACCCTGGTCGAAGGCGTGGTTGGGCGGCTTGCTGATCTGATCAAAGCCGAGGCGCGCGTGGCATGAAGGGGCGCGTGCTGATCATCGCGGGGTCCGATTCCGGGGGCGGGGCGGGCATTCAGGCGGATCTCAAGGCCGTGACCGCGCTGGGTGCTTTTGGCATGACGGCGATCACGGCGCTGACGGCGCAGAATACGCTTGGCGTGCATGGTGTGCTGCCGGTACCGCTGGATTTTTTGCGTCAGCAGATCGCCGTGGTGATGGATGATCTGGGCGCGGACGCGATCAAGACCGGCATGTTGGCCGATAGCGCCACCATTGAAGCGGTATGCGATGAAATCGCCGCCCGCGCGCCAGGCGTGCCGCTGGTGGCGGACCCGGTGATGGTCGCCAAGGGCGGGCACCCTTTGCTGGTGCCGCAAGCCGCCGAGACACTGAAGCGCCGCCTTTTACCAATCGCTTCCGTGCTGACGCCCAATCTGCCGGAGGCCGAGGCGCTGTGCGGCTTTGCCATTGCCGATGTCGGCGCCATGCATCAGGCAGCCAAGGCGCTGCTGGCGCTGGGGGCCAAGGCTGTGCTGCTGAAAGGCGGGCATTTGCCGGGCGATGAGGTGGTGGATCTGCTCGCCACCGGCACACGCATGGAAATCTTCCGCGACCGGCGCATCCAAACTCGCCATACCCATGGCACGGGCTGCACGCTGGCGAGTGCGGTGGCGGCGGGCTTGGCGCAGGGGCTTTCGCTGCGGGACTCCGTGATCCGCGCCCGAACCTATGTCCGCGCGGCCATTGCAGCGGCGCCGGGCTTTGGTGCCGGGCATGGGCCTTTGGACCATGGCGTGACATGCGATCCGGGTGTTTTGCGCGAGAATAAGCTGTAACCGCGGCCTTCTTCAGGATTTGTTAATCATTTCCAGCGCAGTTTCGCCCCATGGCGATCAATATGAGTGCCACCCTCATGGCGGGTTTGTTTGGCCAACAAGGCCAGACTTCGCTGACGCTCCCCTTCGGTAACACCGCCCAGGTGGCGAGTGCGGGTGATGCTGTTGTTGCCCTACGCCGCGTGATGAAAGCGGGTGAGGAAGCGAAAGGGCTTGAGCGGGAGAAGAAAGACCCCGTTACGCTGACCGCGCTGGCGCAGTTTCGCAAAGCGCTGGAAAGCGCGCCGAGTTTGGATAAGGCGCTGACCGATCCGCGGGTATTGAAAGTGCTGATGCCGGCACTTGGCTTGCCTGATCAGGTTGGCAATCCGGGGCTTGTGAAGCGGGCATTGCTTTCCGACCCCAATGATCCGAAGGGCATCGCCGCGCAACTTGGCACGACTTGGAAAAGTGCCGCCGCAACGCTCAATTTGAAAGCAACCACCACGCCCAAGACCGCAGCCTTTCAAGGCCTTGCGGATAGTGTCACCACGGCGATCGCCGCGATGCTGCGCCCTGGTGAGGCCGCCAGCATGACGCGCGCGAAGCTTGAAGTGAATGACGCGGCCACCCGGGCCTTGGCGATGATGCTGAAGGGTGAGCCGGCAGATTTTGATCTTCCAACCGCCGCGCGTGATGCACTCAAGGAAATGGCCAAGCAGTCCCGCAACGGCGCCTTTGATGCGGCGCTACAGCAGGTGGATGCTGGGCTGCTGGCGCTTGATCAGGCGACAGGCATTACAGCGGCGGATTTGAAAAAAGGGCGCGCGGCCCTGATGGAAGCGGGCATTTCGCTGGAACAATTGCGCCGCAATGCATCCGGTGTTGTGACGCGCATTGAAGCCTTGGTGGCATTGGATACACCGGATCGGCCGGCGATGAGCGCTGCCTTCAAGGCGCGCATTGATGCCTTGCATAAGGATGGTGTGGACAAGAACGTCAATTTCCCACTGGAAGTTGCATCGGCGCTCGCGAGCCGCCGCCTGAGCGTGGCGACCAACGCTTCGGAAGTGAGCGAAGCGGTCAGTTTGATCAGCCGTTCGAGCCAGGTATTGAGCAGCCGGGATGGAAGGGTTTCGGCTTTGGCAGCATCGGCTAATCCCGTGCCGCGGATTTCCCGGACGGAGGCGGTGAAGATCACCGAGGCGATGAAGGCGATAAGCCCGTTGGGTAGCCTTGCTGATCCGAAGATGATCGATATTCTCATCAATGGTTATACGAAATACGAATACCGAACGGGGCTGAGTGAAGCCAACCCCGGCATGGCGGACGCGATGTATTTCATCGAAAACGCCAAGGATGCGAAAAGCACTTATAATGTCCTGGGAAATAGGGTGCTGCGCCGCGTTGTGATGGGTGCGCTTGGCCTGCCGGATCAGATTGCGATTCAGCCTGTTGAAACCCAGGCGCGCGCAGTGCAGGCGCGGTTGAAGTTATCTGACCTACAAAATCCGGATAAAATACGCGCCCTGGCTGAACGCTATCTGATGGCTGAAGCGGATAAGGCTGCGGCAAATGCGGGCACCACGAGTGATCCTTTTGCGTTGATCGCGGGGCTTTCCATTCGCGTATAGAAATCTGATTTTCTTGCGTGGGCCGAGGGTTACATCGGCTGTTCATTCAAAAAGATGATAGGCACCGCTGAAGCCTGGCAGGCGACGGGCCGCGATTTGCGGTGCTGATGCACCCGTTCTATGTCGCGCCATCATGAAGCTTCCCCTTTTCCAGATTGATGCCTTCACCGCGCGCCCTTTCGCCGGCAACCCCGCCGCCGTGGTGCCGCTGGACGCACCCCTGCCTGATGATGTGATGCAGGCCATGGCGGCCGAGCATAACCTTTCCGAAACCGCTTTCGTGCTGCGTGAGAGCGCCGATTGGCGGCTCCGCTGGTTCACACCCAAGGCCGAGGTTGAGATGTGCGGCCATGCGACGCTCGCCACCGCTTATGTGCTGGCGCGGGAATTAGGACAAAGGCCGCCCTTTACCTTCCACACGCTTTCGGGGCCCTTGGTGGTGGAAGCCGGTGGCCCGCGCTTCATTCTGGATTTCCCGGCGCGGCTTTCGGAAGCCGCCACACCGCCTGCGGGCCTTGCCGCGGCGCTTGGCGCTGCGCCGCGCGAAGTGCACCGCGCGCGGGATTGGATTTGCGTTATGCAAAGCCCGGAAGAAGTCGCCGCACTCACGCCTAATCATGCGGCGCTGGCCGCGTTGCCGGGCACAGAACGCGTGATTGTGACCGCGGCGGGGGGCGATGGGGTGGATATCACCTCACGCTTTTTCGCGGTGAAGGTTGGCGTGCCGGAAGACCCCGTGACGGGCACCGCGCATGTGCAATTGGTGCCCTTCTGGGCGGCGCGGCTTGGGCGCAAAAGCTTGGTTTGCCGCCAGGCCAGCGCGCGCGGTGGCACATTATGGTGCGAATGGCGCGGAGACCGTGTGCGGATGGCAGGCGATGCGGTGCTTTACGCCAAGGGCGAAATCCATTTGCCGGGGTAAGTGCGGCCTGACGCCAAGGTGATGGCAGCAGCATCCCCACTTGATGGGGCGCAAGAAAGCCTCTGCCACCCGGGCGCAAAAACGCGGCTCTTCATCGAAGGAGAGACCGCCGATGCCCCAACCCCAAGCCAAGCCCATTCCCCCGCGTTGCTGGTATCTGCTGGCCAATGGCAGCCGCGCCCAGGCTTATGTGAAGCGCGCTGAGGATTCAGGCTATGATCAGGTGCGTACCTGGGATGCGCCGGAAGCGCGCATGAAGGATTCGGAACTGGGGGAAGACAAACCTGGCCGTGCCTTCGCCGCCGGCGGCAGCGTCAGGCGGAGCGGCATTGAACTTGATGGCAAGGATGACAGCCCGAAGGAACACGCCAAGCGTGATTTTCTGGAATCCCTTGCGGATGATCTGGCCGCCGCGCTGGCCGAAAAGCAGATGGATAGCATCGCGATCATCGCCCCGGCGCCGGTTGCCCATGCCATTGTTGAAAACCTGCCCGGCCCGGCCCGCAAGGCGTTGAGCGGGGAGGAGCATCACGACCTGACCAGCCTGCCGCATGGCGAAATCTTCGCACGGCTGGATGCCTTCCGGCATCGCATGTGAAAGGCTTGACCTTGGGCGGGGCCGTACCCCATGTCTTATACCCATGAGCGACAAACGCCCGCCCATCATCATTGACATGACGCCCGAGGGTGAGTTCCGCGACCCACCGCCGCCCCCGGCGCCGCGCGGTTTTCAACGCGTTTTGGCGCGGCTTGGCGGCGTTGCCATGCTCGTGGCGCTAGGCGCGGGTGGCTTGCTGATGGCGGCCGTGGCGCTTCTCGCCATTGGGGTTTTGCTGCCGATCATGCTTGCGGCGGGGGCCATTGGCGCCACCATCCTATGGTGGCGGCTGCGCAAGGCCCGCGCGCGGGGTGAGAGTGCTTTCATCATCACCCGCTTTGATCGGCGGGACGGTTAGCGCCTTATTCTGCCGCCAACGCCGGCGCCACTTCGCCCTTCATGCCGAAGGCTTCCGCGAGCAGCGTATAGGAACGCCGCCTTGCTTGCGCGTCATGGCAATGGGTGATCACGGCAAATTCCGAAATACCACCATGCGCGGCTGAAAGCGCTTCAAGCTTGGCGCGCACCTGTTCCGGCGTGCCGACCATGGCCTGGGCGCGGATTTGCTCAAGCCGCGCCAATTCTAGATCGGAATAGGGATAGGCTTCGGCTTCTTCCACACTGGGCAAGGGCAGGAACATGCCGCGGTCGCGCTTGAGGCGCCATAATTCGCGGGAACGGAACAGGCGCCGTGCCTCGGCTTCCGTATCGGCGACCAGGCAGAATACGCCAAGGGCGGGATAGGGCGCGGCGAGGCGCGCAGGCATATCGGGCTTGGGCTGGAAGCTTTGGCGATAGACCTCAATCACCTGTTCGCTGCCGCCGCCATCGGAAAAGAAATGCGCGAAGCAATAAGGCAGGCCGAAATAGCCGGCGACCTGCGCGCCGTAATCGGAACTGCCCAGCACCCACATTTGCGGGCGCGTGGTTGTCACGGGCTGGGCGATGATGCTGGCGAAGGGGTGGCCTTCCGGCAGCCCATCGCCATGCCAACCCAGGATTTCCATGATCTGATTCGGGAAGCGTTCCGCCGCCCGTGCCGCATCCGGGTTCAGCGCGAAGGCGGTGCGGCCATCAGAACCCGGCGCGCGGCCAACGCCCAGATCAACCCGGCCATGGGCGATGGCTTCCAGCATGCGGAATTGTTCCGCCACTTTCAGCGCGCTGTAATGCGGCAGCATGATGCCGGCGGAACCGATGCGGATGCGGCTGGTGGTGGCGCCAATGGCGGCCAGCAGCACTTCCGGCGCGCTGCCCGCATGCGATGCGCTATTGTGATGTTCGGCGCACCAGTAGCGGTTGAAGCCCAAAGCCTCCACATGGCGGGCAAGGGCCAGGGTTTCCTGCACCGCCGCCGCCGGGCTGCGGCCAGAGGCGACCGAGGATTGATCAAGGACGGAAAGGATGAAGCCGGACATGGGAACAAGGTTAGCGCAAATCGCGCCTGGGGCAAAAGCTGATGCATGAAAGCTTCATGCGCCGCGCCATCGCCCTGTCCTGCCAGGGGGTGGAGACCGGCGGCGGGCCCTTCGGCGCCGTGGTGGTGAAGGATGGTGAGATTATCGGTGAGGGCATGAACCGCGTGGTCCCCAATGCAGACCCGACCGCCCATGCCGAAATTGTCGCCATTCGCGCTGCCTGCGCCGCCCTTGGCACGCATGATCTGTCGGGGGCGGTGATCATCTCCTCCTGCGAACCATGCCCGATGTGCCTCGGCGCCATTTGGTGGTCCCGCATTGGGCTGGTGGTTTATGGCAATGACCGCGCGGATGCCGCGGCGATTGGCTTTGATGATGCGGATATTTACGCCGAAGTGGCCGCGCCCCCCGAAGCGCGCCGCCTGCCGCTGCGCCGTGTTTTGGCGGAGGAAGCACTGGCAGCCTTCCAGCTTTGGCAGGCCAAGCCGGATAAGGTACCTTACTAGTGAGATACCCGACCAAATAGCGCGGTCAGCACGGCAAACAGCACCCCGCCTGCCATAAAGCCCACCAGGGTGCCGTTGATGCGGACATATTGCAGGTCTCGCCCAACGCGGAGTTCGATTTTGTCCGTGACGGTCGCCGCATCCCAATTCGTCATTACGCCGGCGATGAAATCCGCCAACTGCAACTGGGCTGAGGGCAAAAGCGTCATCAACACACCCTCAGCGGCGCGATTGAGCCGCTCACGCGCGCCCTGATCTTCCGCAAGCAGGGCACCGGCATTGCTGAATATGCCAGCAAGCAAAGCAACGCTGCGACCATCCGGGCGCGCGGCATCGGTGGCCAAGGCAATCTTCAGCCTTTCCCAAACATCCATCAGCCACGCTGCGACGGAAGGATGGGAAAGGGCTTCGCGCATTAACCGACCAATCGCGGCGGCGCGTTCGGGATCGGTTTCCAGCCTTTCGATCTCACGCGCCAGCCATTCGGCGAAGGCAGCGCGCAAATCAGAATCATCTGGGCCGATCTTTTCCAATTCGCCATTGATGGCATTGAGGATGCGCCGCGCAATCGCCGCCCCGGCAATCCAGCCAACCAAGGCGCCACCCTCGGCGCGCACACGCGCTTCAATGGCGGCGCGCAGGGTTTCCTCCCGCGCCGCCAGCAGCACCTTCAATTGCCCGATGGCTAGGCTGAAGACTTCCTGATGCTGGCCGGAAGCCACCGCCGCGCGCAGGATGCGCGCCAATAACCGCGCGCCGGCGGGGCCAGAGACAATCCTCGGCAGCAAGCGCGCCAGCAGGCGCCGGGCGCGGCCATCTTCCAGGCTCGCCAAAATACGCGGCAGGCTCGCAGAAAGCGCGGTGGCGGCGCGGCGTGATGCTTCAGGGTCGCGCAAAAACCCTTCCAGAATGCGCGCCAGATCAAGCTTCGCCAGTACGCGCCGCACTTCATTTTCGGTAAAGACGTGGCCTGCGATGAAGCGCCCCAAGCCGCGGCCGAGCCTATCCTTCTGGTTTGGGATAATGGCGGTATGGGGAATAGGCAGGCCAAGCGGGCGGCGAAACAGCGCGGTGACGGCGAACCAGTCGGCCAGGCCACCCACCAGCCCGGCCTTGGCGGAGGCCTGCAATAATTCAGTCCAATAGCCAGGTGGCAGGCGATAGCTGAACAGTATCAGCCCCGCCATCGCCACCAGCAGGCCGGTTGCGAAGGCGCGATGGCGCTTCAGCGTCTGGCGAAGGGCTGCATCTGGGTCGTGATCAGTGCCGGGCATGGGCCTCTCGATAGCGCGGAAGGCCCATGGCCGGAAGGAAAAATGGCGCGGTCATTCAACCTTGATGGACGCATCGCGCAATAGTTTGCGCAGTTCGTCTGTCGCTGGTGTCATTTCCGCCATGAAGGCTTCCGGCGGGCCGGGGCGCGGGGGCACGCCTTCATTGGTCAGCCATTCGCGCATGGCAGGCTGGTTGATCACTTCCTGCAAAACGCGATTGGCCCGCGCGATGATTGGCGCTGGGGTGGCAGCGGGGGCCAAAATGGCCAGCCCATCGGTCAGTTTCGCGCCGGGGATTGCTTCTTGCACCGCCGGCACATTGGGCAGCACGGGGGAACGTTCGGCATTGCCAACCGCAACTCCCACGGCGCGATTATCCTGCAAATAAGGGCGCGCAAATAGTAGCGTGGCGAGTGTGGCATCCACGCGGCCGGCCAGGAAATCTGTCATGGCTGCAGCACCGCCGCGATAGGGCACATGGGTCATGTTCAGCTTGCCATAGACCATCATCTGTTCGATCAGCAGGTGATAGGAACTGCCAACGCCGACACTGGCGAAATTCACGCGGCCAGGATTGGCGGCGATGTGGCGGACAAAATCCTGCAAGCTATTCACTTGCAGCCCAGGGCGCACCAAAAGCACCACCGTCATGGGGCCAATCATGCCAACCGGTGCCAGATCCCGCCAGGGATGAAAGCCGACATTCAAATCAGCGGCGGCGGCGATGATCAGATTACCGTAGGATGTGAATAACAGCGTATAGCCATCCGGCTGCGCACGAGAAACAAAAGCCGCCGCGACATTGCCCCCGGCGCCGCCGCGATTTTCCACCACCACTTGCACATTGAGCGCATTGGAAAGCCGTTCGGCGACGCGTCGCCCGACCGTGTCGGTAATCGCGCCGGGCGGATAGGCTACCACCATGGTGACCGGGCGGTTCGGCCAATTGGTATCTGCGCTTTGCGCGCTGGCCGTATTGGTGAAACCGCAAAAGCCGGCAAAGGCCAGCACCGCAGCGAGTATTCCTTGGCGCATATTCTTCCCTCAATGATTTTTGGGGAATTCTAATCATGCCAAGGCGCCGCACGCCAGGGGCTTACCAGGGCGGCGGATCATCCAGCCCAGGCGGTGGTGCGGCCAAGGGGTCGCGTTCCAGCAGCGCCGCATCATCTTCCGCAACACGATTGACGCGGGATGATACCGGCCAAACGGCGAGCCCGGCGCGCGGGAAGGGGCGTAGCAGTGCTTTTAGCTGCGGTGGTTCGGCGGGGGTTTCGCCGAGCCATTCATCCCAATCCTCCGGCGGCAGGATCACCGGCATGCGGTCATGCAGCGGCGATAATTCCGGCGCGGCGCTGGTGGTAATGATGGTGTAGCTGCGGATGATCTCTCCATCCTTGCCGCGCCAGCCTTCCCAAAGCGCGGCAAGCGGCATGGGCGCGCCATCGGCCATGGCGACCGCAAAGGCCTGCCTGGGCGCTTTCGGCCCTTCGCCCAGGCGCTGCCATTCGTAAAAGCCATCGGCGAAGGCAATTGCGCGACGCTTCATGAAGGCTTCGCGATAAGCGGGTTTTTCCGTGATGGATTCAGACCGCGCATTCATCATGCGGCTGCCAATGGAAGGATCATCCGCCCAGCGCGGGATCAAGCCCCAGCGCAGCGCATCCAAATGCCGCGCGCCGGTATCCGGATGGCGGCGTAGCACCAGGCCATCCTGCGTGGGTGCGCGGTTGAAGGAAGGCACCAGATTGGGCGGCGCATTCACCGCGCGGGCATAGCGCGCGATCTCCCCGCTGGAGCGATGCTGGAAATAGCGCCCGCACATGATGCTCAGCGCGCAAGCTTTTCCGGATAGAGTGCCGCGAGAGCCGCTTCATTCGCCGCCACCCGCCCGCGTTCGGTGATCAGCCCCGTGACCAGCCGCGCGGGCGTGACATCAAAGGCTGGATTGGCGGCGGGGCTGCCGGCGGCGGCAACACGGATGCGCGTGATGCGCCCGGCGCTATCCTGGCCGGTGATGTCGGTCACTTCCTCAGGCGCGCGTTCTTCAATCGGGATGTCGCGCACACCATCGGCCACGCGCATATCCAGCGTTGAATGCGGCAGCGCTACCCAGAACGGCACGCCATTATCCTGCGCGGCGAGGGCCTTCAGGTAGGTGCCGATTTTATTCGCGACATCGCCGCAGCGCGTGACGCGATCTGTGCCGACGATCACGATATCCACTTCACCATGCTGCATCAGATGGCCGCCGGCATTATCCGCAATCACGGTATGCGGCACACCATGCGCGCCCAATTCCCAGGCCGTCAGCGCGGCCCCCTGATTGCGCGGGCGGGTTTCATCCACCCATACATGCACTTGGATGCCTGCATCATGCGCCATATAGATCGGCGCAAGCGCCGTGCCCCAATCCACCGTTGCGATCCAGCCGGCATTGCAATGCGTGAGGATATTGACGCGCTTTCCCGGCTTGCGCGCGGCGATTTCTTGGATCAGCGGCATGCCATGCCGCCCAATGGCTTCGCATGTCGCGGCATCATCATCGCAAATCGCTGCGGCTTCGGCATAAGCGGCGGCCAGGCGCGCAGCGGCGGGCAGGGGGCGGAGCACGCCCAGCATTTTCTCAAGCGCCCAGCGTAGATTGATCGCGGTGGGGCGGGTTTCACCAAGCATCGCCGCGACTTCTTCCAGCGCATTCGGATCACGCCGCATCGCCAGCGCCAGGCCATAAGCCGCCACTGCGCCAATCAGCGGCGCGCCGCGCACCTGCATGGAACGGATGGCATGCGCGACCTGATCCTCATCAGTCAGGCGGAGCCATTCTACCTGCCAGGGCAGTTTGGTTTGATCGAGGATGCGGATGGACCAGCCATCAGCCTCGTCCAGGCGGATGCTGCGGAAGGGGATGCCGTTGATTTTCATGGCGGGGCTTCTAGCCCAGATTCAAAAAGCAGCGCAGCCCTGGCGGAAGACGGTCAGCACGGATTCTTGCGCAAATCGCGCCTTCCAGGCCGCGGCCACCGGGGCAAGGCGCCCCGCCGCCGCCGATTGGTCCTGCCCCGGCAGCACCAGCAGCAGCACCTTACTGTCTTCACGGCTGATCTGCCCCGCCGCGTTGCGCCATTGGCCCATGCCATCCAGCACGGTCAGGCCATCGGGGAAGGCGGGGGTTACGATTTCTGCCATGAAGCGCGCCCATTCGGCTTGGGATACCGGGGCGCGGCTTTTCACATTCCGCCCGAAATAGGCTTCCGCGATGGTGGCTGGCCCGGCGCCGGTGGGGCAGGGCGGTGGGGCTGTGGCGCAACCCGCCAGCAGCAGCAAAGCGCCAAGCGCTGACCTCACGCCGTGGTCGCCAGCAGCGCCACGCCGGCGGCGATCAAGCCAATGGCTGCGATTTTCTGCAGCCCCAGCGCCTCCCCAAAAACCGCCCAGCCGATGATGGCAATGACGATATAGGAAGCCGCGGTGCAGGGCAGCGCGACGCTCATTGGGATGCGCCTGAGGGCAATGATGTAAAGCAGCGCCGCGCCGCCGTAACAAACCAGCCCCACCATGGTCGGTAGGCGGAAAAGCTGATCGAAAAAGCTGCCCTCCGCCGCCACCGAACTGGAAGCGCCGGATTTCAGCAGGATCTGGCCGATCAGCGATGTGCTGATCGCCGCCGCCAGCGCCAGCCAATAACTCGTCATGGCGTGCGCCCTTCATCCCGCGCGGGCAGGATTTCCCGCACCACGCCTTGCGGCTTGCCATTGGCCGACATGAAAGACCGCCCGACATATTCGCCGAGCACACCAAGGATCAGGAATTGCACGCCGGCGATCAGCAACGTGACGGTCATGAGTGACGCCCAGCCGGAAGGCGTGTGCCCAGACAAGCCTTCAATCACCACATAAAGCGCCGCCAGCAGCCCAAGCACGCCCATGCCAGCGCCGGCGATGATCGCAAGCCGCAAAGGCAGCACGGAGAAATTGGTGGCCAAATTCATCCACAACCGGATCAGGCGGCGCATGGTGTAATTGGAACGGCCTTCCGCCCGGGCGAAATGTTTCACCTCGATCGAATCAAGCCGCTGCGTCACCTGCATCAGCAGCCCATCCACGTAAGGATAAGGCCCGCGATATTTGATAACTTCACCCACCGCTAAAGCAGACATGCAGCGGAAGGAAGACAGATAAAGCCCCTTCGGCTTATCCATCAATTGATCCGCGACCCAATTGGCAAAGGCGCTGCCCAGATTGCGCCAGCCTTCATGTTCCTTCACTGCATA
>CAIMVB010000230.1 GCA_903844785.1 uncultured Rhodospirillales bacterium
ATCATGGCGCAATCCGCCCCGGCTGCCAGCGCCTTGGCCAAATCACCGGAAGACCGGATGCCGCCATCGGCAATCACAGGCACGCCTTTTTCGCGCGCGGCGGCGGCACTTTCCAGAATGGCGGTAAGCTGCGGCACGCCAACGCCGGCTACAATGCGCGTGGTGCAAATGGAACCGGGGCCAATGCCGATCTTCACCGCGTCAGCACCCGCTTCAATCAGCGCCAGCGCGCCCTCCGGGGTTGCGACATTGCCGGCAATAACCTGCACGGAATTGGAAAGCCGCTTGATGCGCTCCACCGCCTGCATCACGCCGCCGGAATGGCCATGCGCGGTATCCACCACCACCACATCAACGCCTGCTGCCACCAGCAATTCCGCGCGGTGTATCCCATCCTCGCCAACGCCGGTCGCCGCCGCGGCGCGCAGCCTTCCCATGCCATCCTTGGACGCATTGGGATTGGCCTGCGCCTTATCCATATCCTTCACGGTTACCAGGCCCACGCAGCGCTGCGCATCATCCACCACCAGCAGCTTTTCGATGCGATGCTTATGGAGCAGGGCGCGCGCTTCATCCGGCGTGACATCGGGCGATGCGGTGACAAGATTTTCCCGCGTCATCAATTCATAGACACGCAAATTGGGATCAGTCGCGAAGCGCACATCGCGATTGGTGATAATGCCAACCAACCGGCCCGATCCACGTTCCACCACTGGAATGCCGCTGATGCGGTGCCGGTCTTGCAACGCACGCACTTCAGCAAGAGTCTGATCCGGATGCACGGTCAGCGGGTTCACCACCATGCCGGATTCAAACTTCTTTACCTGGCGCACTTGTGCCGCCTGATCTTCCGGTGAGAAGTTTTTATGGATCACGCCAATGCCGCCGGCCTGCGCCATGGCAATCGCCATGGGGGCTTCCGTGACCGTATCCATCGCCGCTGAAATCAGCGGAATATTCAGCCGGATTTCTTTGGTGAGCCTGGTATGCGTGATGGTCTGCGCCGGCAGCACCGTTGAATAGGCCGGCACGAGCAGCACATCATCAAAGGCAAAAGCCTCGGCGATGCTTGTGCCACGAATAAGTGGAGAGGCGGGATCGGGGGAAGAATCTTGGGCCATGGAGGGGCTTTCGCGTTGCGCTACCTTGGCGACCCTCCATAACCACATGATGCGCCTGCGGCAAGCAGGCCAGGCACGGAAAAGGCTTTCAGCCGCGAAAGCCGCTCGCCACCACGTAAAGTTCGGCCGATTCCTTACGGCTGGCAGGTGGTTTCAGGTGCCGCACAGTCCCAAAATGGCGCTTCAGGGTGATGAGCATGTCTTTTTCTGAACCGCCCTGAAAGACCTTGGCGACAAAGCTGCCCCCTGGGGCCAGCACTTTCAACGCGAACTCCAAGGCCAGTTCCGCGAGCGCCATGATACGTAAATGATCAGTGGCGGCATGGCCCGTTGTATTGGGCGCCATATCGGAAAGCACCACATCCGCCCTGCCGCCCAGGGCCGCGATAATACGCTCTTCGGCTTCTTCTTCCTGGAAATCGCCTTGCAGCGTGGTGGCACCCGGTACCGGGTCCATGGGCAGGATATCCAGCGCCACCACCTGGCCGCGCGGCCCGACCGCTTCCACCGCCACCTGCGTCCAGCCACCCGGTGCGGCGCCCAGATCAACCACCCGCGCGCCAGGGTAGAGGAGTTTAACCTTATCCTTCATTTCCAGTAGCTTGAAGGCCGCGCGGGAACGCAGCCCGCGTTCCTTGGCCGCGCGCACATAGGGGTCGTTTAACTGCCGGTTGAGCCAATGTTGGCTCGCCGTGCTGCGCCCTTCAGCGCTACGCAGGCGTTGTGAGAGGCCCCGGCTCCGGCCAGGTGGGCTTGGTTTACTCATGTTTGAAAGCCTTAACTGCGCCGCGGGGCAAGGCGTCGGGCAATAGCACGGTCAGCGCGCATCATGCGCATCAAAATGCCCTCTCTCAGCCCTCGATCCGCGACGCGGAGCGTTTTGGTCGGCCATATGCGCCGGATGGCGGCATAGATGGCGCAGCCCGGCAAGACAAAGTCCACTCGATCCGGCCCGACACAAGGGTGCGCGGCAAGGGCGGCCCGGCCCATGGCGAATAAATCACCAAGCGCGGCATCCGCAGCCTCACAATCCAGTGTGGAGCCATCGACCAGCGGGCGGCGATAGCGCGGCAGCGCCATGACCACGCCGGCAAGCGTGGTGACAGTGCCCGAAGTGCCCATCAGGCGCACACCGCCCGCGCGAATTTCCTGGCCAATGCAATGCAAGCGATCAAACGCTTGAAGATGCGCGGCCACTTCATCCACCACCGCGAAGAAGCCAGCTTCGGTAAAACAGGCGGTGCCGCAGCGTTCAGCCAGCGTCACCACGCCAATGGGTAATGAAATATAGCCGATGAGTTCCGGCACATCGCCCGGCTTTGCCGCGGCCCGGATCCAGGCGATTTCCGTGCTGCCGCCGCCAATATCGAAAAGCAAAGCGCGCCTGTCACCGCTGCCGAGCAGGGGCGCGCAGGATTCCATGGCGAGTTCCGCTTCTTCCCGGCCGGAAATAATGCGAAGCCTGATCCCTATTTCGGCTTCGACGCGGGCGATGAAGTCAGGACCATTACGCGCCTGACGGCAGGCTTCTGTCGCGACGGCATCAAAACCGCGCAAGGGCCGGCGAGAGAGCTTTTCCGCACAGGCCGCCAAGGCCGCGAGGGCACGATCCATGGAGGCTGAGGAAAGCAGCCCGGAATTGCCCAGACCTTCGCCAAGCCGGACGATCCGGCTGAAGGAATCAAGCACGCGAAAGCCAGCCTGGCTGGGGGAGGCAATCAGCAAGCGGCAGTTATTGGTGCCGAGATCTAGCGCCGCATAGGCCGCGCCCGAGGCTTCCGCCC
>CAIMVB010000231.1 GCA_903844785.1 uncultured Rhodospirillales bacterium
CTCGCGGAATCCTGGGAAGCGACGCCGGATGGCAAGACCATCACTTTCAAGCTCCGCCAAGGTGTGACCTGGCACGATGGAAAGCCCTTCACTTCGGCGGATGTGCAATTCACGGCGATGGAGATGTGGAAGAAGATCCTGAATTACGGATCAACTTTGCAATTGTTCCTGGATGCGGTGGACACGCCAGACGCGCATACCGCGATCTTCCGCTACAGCCGGCCCATGCCGCTGAACCTTTTGCTGCGCGCGCTGCCTGATCTTGGCTATGTTTCGGCGAAGCATGTCTATGAAGGCACGGATATTCGCCAGAATCCGGCCAATACCGCACCGATGGGCACCGGGCCCTTCCGCTTTGTGCAATATGAACGTGGACAATTCATCATCGCGGATCGCAACCCGAATTACTGGCGCAACAACCTGCCCTATCTGGACCGCGTGGTCTGGCGCGTGGTGACGGACCGTTCCGCCGCCGCCGCGCAGATGGAAAGCGGACAATTGCTGTTCAGCCCGTTTTCGGCGCTATCCATCGCAGATTTCACGCGGCTTGGCCGTGACCCGCGCTTTGAAGTGACCACGCGCGGCAATGAAGGCAATGCGCGCACGAATACGCTGGAATTCAATTTCCGCAATCCGGTCCTGGCCGATATTCGCGTCCGCCGCGCCATCGCCCATGCCTTGGATATTCCCTTCTTCATCGAAAACTTCTTGGGCACCTTCGCCAAGGCTGGAACGGGGCCCATTCCCACCACCTCGCCCGATTTCTACCCGGCGAATATGCCGCAATACCCTTTCAACCGCGCCCAGGCGAACCGCCTGCTGGACGAGGCCGGCCATCGCCGTGGTGCGGGCGGCGTGCGCTTCACTCTGCGCCTGACGCCCGCCCCTTGGGGGGAAGATATCGCGCTTTGGTCCACCTTCATCCAGCAATCGCTGAATGAGGTTGGCATTAAGGTCGAAATCATTCGCTTGGATGCGGCGGGTTTCCTGCGCACCGTCTATAATGACTGGAATTTCGATCTGGCGACAGGCTGGCACCAGTATCGCAATGACCCCGCAGTTTCCACTACGGTTTGGTATCGTTCCGGCCAGAACAAGGGCGCGCCCTGGACCAATCAATGGGGCTGGACGGATGCAGAAACCGATCGGCTGATTGACGCCGCCGCAACGGAATTGGACCCTGCGCGGCGCAAGGCGCTTTATGCGGATTTCGTGCGCCGGGCGAATACGGAATTGCCGCTTTGGATGCCGATTGAACAAATCTTTGTCTCGGTCATCAATAAGCGCCTGCGCAATCATTCCAATACACCGCGCTGGGCTTCTTCTTCCTGGCATGATCTCTGGCTCGCTTCCTGAAGCGCGCCTGATTTCTAATGCGGGTATTGAGCCTCGCCGCGCGGCGATTGGCAGCGTCCTTGCCGACGCTGCTGATCATTCTGGCCGGCATGTTCCTGCTGCTGCAATTGGCGCCAGGCGATACGGTGGATGCGCTGATTGCTCAGATGGGTGGCGGCGGCGACGCGGCCATGGCCGAGGAGCTGCGCCGCTTCTATGGGCTTGATCTTTCCATCCCGGCGCAGCTTGGCAATTACCTGTGGCGACTGATCCGCTTTGACCTCGGCTTCTCAGCCATTTACGGCAAGCCCGTAGCCACCGTTATTTTTGAACGCCTACCAGCGACGCTTGCTTTAATGACCGCCGCACTTTCCTTCGCGTTTTTCGTGGGGCTGGTGCTGGGCGTTATCGCCGCCAAGCGCGTGAATGGCTGGCCCGATACGGTGATTTCCACCCTTGGGCTGCTTTTCTACGCCACACCTTCCTTTTGGTTTGGGCTGATGGCGATTGTGTTTTTCTCGGTCCATCTGCAATGGCTGCCCGCCGGCGGGTTTGAGGATGTAGCCGCGGGCCTGACGGGCTTTGCGCGGTTGCGCGATATTGCCGCACATCTCGTGCTGCCCACCCTCACGCTTGGGCTGATCTTCCTCGCGATTTATCTGCGCATCATGCGCGCTTCCATGCTGGAAGTGCTGACGCTGGATTTCGTGCGCACCGCGCGTGCCAAGGGGCTGGATGAAACGCGCGTGATGGTGCGCCACGTGCTGCGCAATGCCATGCTGCCCATGGTGACGCTGATTGGCTTGCAGGCCGGCACCATGCTGGGCGGTTCCGTGGTGGTGGAAAGCGTGTTTTCCCTGCCGGGGCTTGGGCGGCTTGCCTATGAAGCGGTGGTGCAGCGGGATTTGAATACGCTGCTTGGGATTGTGTTCATCTCCGCCATGCTGGTGATTTTCGTGAATTTCCTGGTGGATTTGCTTTATGCGCGGCTTGATCCGCGCATCGGCACCGGGGGCGCGCCCTGATGGCTGCGCTTAAACGTTTTGCGCTGGCCTATTTGCGCAATCCCGCGGCGGGCCTTGGGCTTTTACTGCTGATTGCCATCATCGCCATGGCGCTGACGGCGGATTGGTTCTTCCCACGAGACCCGCTTTCCCTGGCCGGGCGGCCCTTGCAATGGCCAGGCGCCAATCCGCGCTTTCCCTTGGGCACGGATAATTCCGGGCGCGATATTGCGGCGCAAATCTTTCATGGCGCGCGGGTTTCGCTGCTGATTGGGTTGGTTGCGACCTCCATCGCCGTTGCCATTGGCATCGTGATCGGTGCGCTAGCTGGTTATTATGGCGGTGTGGTTGATGATGTGCTGATGCGCCTGACCGAGGCCTTTCAGACGCTGCCGAATTTCCTGCTTTTGCTGGTGCTGGTTTCCATCTTCGGATCGGAACTCATAACCGTTGTGGTGGCGATTGGCGTGGTTTCCTGGCCCGCCACGGCGCGGCTGACGCGCGCCGAATTTCTCACGCTGCGCAACCGCGAATTCGTGCAAGCCTGTCGCGGGCTTGGCATGGGCGATGGGCGCATCATTTTTCGCGAAATTCTGCCCAATGCGCTGCCGCCGGTGATTGTCTATGCCAGTGTTGTCATGGCGGTCGCGATATTGCTCGAAAGCGCCTTGGCGTTCCTCAGGCTGTCCGATCCCAATGTCGCTTCCTGGGGCAATCTGATTGGGCTTGGGCGCGATGTACTCCGCGTACAATGGTATGTTTCGGCCATTCCGGGCATTGCCATTTTGCTGACGGTGCTGGCTGTCTCCCTTGTTGGGCAGGGCTTGAATGATGCGCTCAATCCAAGGCTCAAGGGCAGATGAGCGCGGTGCTTTCCCTCCAAGGCCTGACCGTCGCCCTGCCGCGCGGGGCGGATCGGCCTGAGGCGCTGCGTCAGGTATCGCTTGATCTCAACGCCGGAGAAATCCTGTGTGTGGTCGGCGAAAGCGGCTCCGGCAAATCCATGATGGCGAGTGCCATCATGCGCCTACTGCCCGGCAATGTACGTATCGCGGGCGGCAGCATCCTGTTTGAAGGGCGTGACCTGACGCAGGTGGATGAGGCCGCGATGCGCGCGCTGCGCGGAGCGCGCATCGCCATGGTATTCCAGGAACCCATGACCGCGCTAAACCCACTGCGCAGCATTGGTGATCAAATCGCGGAGATGTTCCGCATCCATACCAGCCTGAGCACAAGTGAAATCGAAGCCCGCGTGCTGGCGCTATTGGCCGAGGTCCGCATCCCCGAACCCGCCCAGGCCGCCCGCGCCTTTCCGCATGAGCTATCCGGCGGGCAGCGCCAGCGCGCCATGATTGCGATGGCGCTCGCGCTCGATCCGCTGGTGCTGATTGCCGATGAACCGACCACGGCGCTTGATGTCACCACTCAGGCGCAAATCCTGGCGCTGATCCGTGATTTGCAGCAGCGCAAGGGCACGGCGGTGCTGTTTATTACGCATGATTTTGGCGTGGTGGCGGAAATTGCTGATCGCGTTGCCGTCATGCAGCATGGGCTTTTGGTGGAACAGGGCAAGGCCGCCGATGTTTTGCATCAGCCCCAGCATGATTACACCAAGGCGCTGATCGCCGCTGTTCCACCGCTGAAGGCCCCGCCACCGCGTGCGATTTCCAGCGAAACCATCCTAACGCTCGAATGCGTGCAAAAAACCTATCGCAGCGGCGGCTTGTTCGGGCGCAAGCGGCGCGAGGTCCATGCGGTGCGTGACGTGACACTTTCCTTGCCCAAGGGCGGCACGCTTGGCGTAGTGGGCGAATCAGGTTCCGGCAAATCTACGCTGGCGCGCTGCATCACGCGCTTGGTGCAGGCCGATGGTGGTGCCATTCGCCTTGATGGTCTTGACCTGCTGCATTTGTCGAAGCGCGAGGCACGGCAAGCCGCGCGACGCATCCAAATGGTGTTTCAGGACCCCTATGCCTCGCTCAATCCCCGCCGCCGTGCGGGTGAGCTTGTGGCGCAAGGCCCGATGATCCATGGCATGGCGCGCGAAGCCGCCATGGCCAAGGCGCGGGAATTATTCGCCCTGGTCGGGCTTGATCCGGCAGCGATTGAACGCTTTCCGCATGAATTTTCCGGCGGCCAGCGTCAGCGCATTGGGCTTGCGCGCGCGCTGGCAATGGAGCCGGAAGTGCTGGTGGCGGATGAACCGGTCTCGGCTCTTGATGTATCTGTGCAGGCGCAGGTCTTGAAGCTGCTCGCGCAGTTGCGCGAAAGGCTTGGGCTTTCGATTGTCTTCATCACGCATGATCTGCGCGTGGCGGCGCAGGTTTGTGATCTGGTCGCGGTCATGAAGGATGGCGTGGTGGTGGAACACGGCCCCATCGCGCAAGTTTTCGAGGCACCGCGCCATGCCTATACGCAGGCGCTGCTGGCTTCCGTACCCGGGCGGGGTTTTGGCGCGTAAACTTTCAGACCGCGCGGGCCGAGGCGCGCCACAGCACAATCCCCACCGCCAAAGCCGGCGCACCGCAAAGCAAAAAGCCCATGCCATGGCTATTCGTCACGACAAGCTGCGCGGCATAGATCACGGGCAGAATGAAAGCGCCGACCTGGCCGAAGGAAAGCACGCCCCCCGTGGCCGCGCCGCGCATGCCAGGTGGTGCGAGCCGCGCCGCTTCGGACAGCAACACACCATGCCAGGACATGGCGGTGGCACTCATCACCGTTGCGATGGCCGCGATCAGCAGCGGATGCCAATCGGCGCCATAAAGGCTCATCAGCGCAGCACTGGCGGCCATGCCAAGGGAAAGCCCCGCCATGACGCGGCGTGGTGCGACGCGTCCACTGCTCAGCCAGCCCCAGAAAATGCGCATCGGCACGGCAATCACCATGGCAATGGCAAACATCAGCCCCGCCGCCGCCAGATCGTAATTCAGCGCGGTCAGATACAGCACGTAATAGCTGGTGAAGGCCGTTTGCAGGCCGTTGAAGGCAAAGCAGGCCAGCGATAATTCGCGCAAATCCTTGGCGCGCAGCACCGCGGTCAGCGTGGTGCGGAAATCAGAAAAGTGAAAGCTGCGGCTAGGTACACGATCCGCATCGAATTCGCCGCGCAGCGGTTCCAGCATAACCGCAAACAGAAAGCAGGCGCCGGCGGTTACCAGCAAGGCACCACTCCACCCCCAATAACCGGTCATCCAGGGACCAAGTAGCCCCGCCAATAAAAGCCCCGCCGGCACCGCGGTTTGCTTGATGGAAAACACCAAGGGCGCCTGTTTCGGTGGGGAATAACGCCCAAGCAGATGCGAACTCGCGGGCGTGGAAGTCGCGGCACCGCCACCGCCGATGATCGCCGAGATCAGGAAAAACAGCAGCGGCCCTGCGGCGGCGAGTGCCATGCCAGCGGCCAGAAACACCAGCGCCACCTGGCTCATGCGGAGCGCGCCATAGCGGATGATGAAACTGCCGCAGCCAAGCTGAAACATCAGCGAAGCCAGCGCCGCGGCGCCAACATAAACCCCGACCAAGGCAGGGTCTATGTGCAAATCCTCGATAATGGCGGGTGCGATCACAAGCGGCAGGGTGCGACCAATGGAAGCAAAGGTCTGCTGCACGAACATGGCGCCAAGCGCCAAGTACAAAAGTCTCTTCGCCGTATCCGCTACCATGAAAAACAGACTGACCCCGCAAAGACGCGCAAGCCTAGGCGCGTTTTGCTGTGGGCGAAAGATGCGCCGGACAGCTTAGCCTTCATCCTCGGCATAGGGATTGCGCGGGGATCGCAATTGCAGCCGGATCGGCACGCCCGGCATGGTGAAATGCTCACGGAAAGAATTCACCAAATAGCGTCGGTAATCCTCGGGCAGCACATCAGCGCGCGTGCCAAAGATCACCATTGTAGGCGGGCGGGCCTTGGGCATGGTGGCGTAGCGGAGCTTGATGCGCTTGCCATCGACCAAAGGCGGCTGATGCCGCGCAAGCGCCGCTTCGAACCAGCGATTAACCTCCCCGGTTGGGATACGCCGGTTCCATAACGCATAGGTGGCGCGCACGGCCGGCATCAACTTATCCACGCCGCGCCCCGTCGCCGCCGAAAGCGGCACAACGGTAACGCCCTTGGACTGCGCGAGTGATGTCATCAGCGCATCTTCCACCCGCCGCCGCGCCGCGTTGCGGTCTTCCACCGCATCCCATTTATTGAGCGCAATCACCAAGGCGCGGCCTTCGCGTTCCGCAAGGCGGGCAATGCGCAAATCCTGTTCATCCATGCCAAGTGGCGCATCCAGCACCAGCACCACCACTTCCGCTTCCTTGAGCGCCGCAAGGGTGGACGCGACCGACATCTGCTCCAGCGTTTCCTGCACGCGGGCCTTTTTGCGCATCCCGGCAGTATCCACCAAGCGCACCTCGCCGCCTGTGGAATCGCGCCATTGCACAGCAACCGCATCGCGCGTCAGGCCGGGTTCGGGGCCGGTGATCATGCGGTCTTCACCGAGCAGCGCATTCAAAAGCGTGGATTTGCCAGCATTCGGCCGGCCCACAATGGCAAGGCGGAGCGGGCGGTCCGCCTCAGTCGCTTCTTCCTCATCCTCGGGCGCGGGGCCAAGCTTGGCGGCGATTTCATCATGCAAATTGCCAAAGCCATCGCCATGTTCAGAACTGACCGGCACGGGGTCGCCAAGACCCAATTCAAAGGCTTCCATGGCGGCGGTGGTGCCGGCGCGGCCCTCGGCCTTATTCGCCACCACAAGCACTGGCACCCGCACACGTCGCAGCCACGCCGCAAAAGCGCGATCGGCAGGCGTGATCCCGGCGCGCGCATCCATTACAAACAGCGCGAGCGAGGCGCCACGCAGCGCGGCCTCGGAACTCGCGCGCATGCGGCCAGGTACGGTATCGGGTGGGGCTTCCTCAAGACCGGCAGTGTCCACCAAAGTGACATCACGCCCGGCGATGCGCGCGGTCACTTCCTTCCGGTCACGCGTCACACCCGGCGTGTCATGCACCAAAGCAATACGGCGCTGAGCCAGCCGATTGAACAGAGTGGATTTGCCGACATTGGGCCGGCCCAGAATGACAATGGTGGGCTGCATAAGCTGGCTGGGCCTTAGCCTTCGCCCGCAAAGGCGAGCAGGCTGCCATCATCGGTCGCCAGAATGAGGCGCCCACCCACCACAAGCATTGGCAGCGAAAGCGCACCTGGCAGGCGCTGGCGCGAAAACACCTCGCCATCCGTGGGATTGAGGCTGAGAAGCTCGGCCCGGCTGGTGCCAACCAGCAATCGGCCCCCTGCCAGTAGCGGAGAGGAAAGCTGCACGGCCTCCCTCGGCTTGCCCGCCTGCGCGGGTGGGCGGAGCGAAACCGCCCAACGTGCCTGGCCCGTTTCACGATGCAGCGCGACCATTTCGCCGAAATCAGTAGTGCCGAAGACCCAATCACCCGCCGCCCAGGGCATTTCCGTGCCGCCGAATTCGCGTTCCCAAATGCGCCGACCGGCGCGCAGATCAATGGAAAGCCCGACCCCACCCATGCCGATGCCAATGACGCTACCGCCGGAGATCACCGGCGCAGCGCGCACGCTACCAACATCAGCCAGGCTGGTACCGCCAGCGGCGGCCAGGCTGTCGCTCCAGATCACGCGGCCATCATTGGCGCGGAAGGCCAGGATTTCGCCAGATGGAAAACCAGCCACCACCGTATCGCCCGAAACGGCTGGCGGTGGCAGGCCAAGCGGCACGGTCTGGATTGCCTGGGCGCGATAGCGCCACAGAAGTTTTCCATCCTCGGCCGAAAGTGCCAGAAGCTGGCTATCCAATGAAGTGACAAAAAGCCGGCCATTGGCGAAGGAAGGCGCGCCACGCATGGGCGCGGGCAGGCGTTCACGCCATTTTACTGATCCATCTGCGGCGGAAAGCGCCAGCATTTCGGAAAGCCCGGTCGCGACGAAAAGCGTGTCACCTTCAACAATCACGCCGGCGCCGCCGCCCTCACCCCGGTCATTCTCTGGGCGCGTGTTCAAACGCCAGCGCCGCGCGCCATTAGCGATATCAAAGGCGGAAACGAAGCCTTCCGCATCGCCCATGAAAACCCGATCTGCGGTCGCGACAGGCCCAGCTGTCACCCGGCGGCGATAGGACGTGCCAGAACCATAGGAGCTAGACCAAGCTTGGCGCAGCGCAGGGCCAAGGGCGATATGTCCACCGCCATGGCTGGCCGCGCCGCCAAGCTGCGGCCACAGGCTGCGCGCTTCCGGCGCGGGCAGAGAAACAGTCAGCCCACGCGCTTCAGCATCCGCATCCACGCTCCGATCTGG
Source organism: uncultured Rhodospirillales bacterium (assembly GCA_903844785.1). Classification (GTDB taxonomy): domain Bacteria; phylum Pseudomonadota; class Alphaproteobacteria; order Acetobacterales; family Acetobacteraceae; genus Neoroseomonas. The sequence goes on from CAIMVB010000231.1 coordinate 8,650, forward strand.
CAGGGTGAGCACTGATTTGCGCTCACCGGTGATTTTCACGCGGCGTTCGCCGAAAATCTCATCCAGCGTTTCGCAGCCCGCGAGCAGTCCAGCCGAACCCAGCAACCAAGCGCGCCGTGAAATCCCCCGCCGCATCATCCTTCAAGCCCCATCACCAGCCTTTGCGCCCTTTCCCTGACCCCGCGCGGCGCCGTGACATCGGCCGCAAGCGCCTGGAAGGCTTGGCGCGCTTCATCCCGCCGGCCCATACGCAACGCTATAAGCGCGGCGATTTCCCGCGCCGAAGCATTCCAAGCCGAATCGGGGCGCGTCAGCGGCGTGATGCGCGCGGCGAGCATGGCGGGATCCCCCTGATCGAGCGAACGGATCACCCATAAAAGAGATGCCAAATCCCGATAAAGTTGATCCGCACTGCTATCGGCCGCGATGGCATCATAAAGGCGCAAGGCCTCAGCAAGTTCGCCGGTTTCAGCCTTCAGTGCCGCAGCGCGAAGCCTTGCCATATCCCGATAGCCGGCGGGCGCCCCACGAGAGGCTTCCTCAAAACGCTGCGCCATGGCTTTGAGATCGGCGCCCTCGGCCTCGGCGGCACGATGCGCGGCCATGAAGGCGGTCGCGGCGCGTTCGGCTTCCCGCGCTTCATACCAGCGCCAACCCTGATAGCCGCCAACCCCGGCCAGAACGACGAAAAGCGCAGCCAGGACAAGGCTGCCATAGCGCGCCCAAAGCTTGCGGGCGCGTTCGGCGCGGAGGTCTTCCGCAACCTCATCAAAAATATCGGGCAAGGCGGTCCTCGGTCAGAAAATCGTCTGGTGCAGGGCTAAGCCCTTCTGCCCTGGCGGTCAAACACGGAATAAGTGACCAGCCGGGCGCTCTGGTAACAATTTTAGGAAAAAATTTGCAATTCATTAACCTATATGGCGTCTTTTGGGGCCATGCGGTTTATAAGCCCCTTAGTCGCTGCCCTTTTACTGCTGGCCGGCTGCAATAGCGCTGGGGCACCAGGCGCGCCGCTACTTGCCATTCCCGCTGCCGTTGAAGGGGCATCGCTGGTCACCATGCAGCGCGGCGTGGGCGATACCGTGGTTTCGCTGCTGACGGGTGAGGATTGTTCTTACGTCCGGCTGGCCAAAGGCCAGACCTATTGCGCTTCAGACCCGCCACCGCCGGTGCAGCCCATATGTACCCGCAGCCTGGGGCAGGTGGATTGCTGGACCACGCCCCCCGTGGCCACACCCGCTTATCGCAATGTGCGCGATGGGCCTTATGAATTAACCCCAGAGCAGGAACGTAATCGCACAGCGCGTTGGCCAAAATTGTTTTAGCGCCGGTGTTGCCGCCATGGTTCGAGCTATCCGGGCAGTAGCTATCGCTGCCGGAGGCTTCGTTCAGGTTTGCTGGAGGGCTGCGGCGATAGCTGCATTCATGGCCTGCACGCCGGCAGCTGGCCCTTCAGGATGGTTCCAAACCGCGCCGATCACGGCCAGGAAATCCGCACCGGCCTGCACAAGGGAGGCGCAATTGGCTGACGTGATGCCGCCAATGGCGACTGAGGGGATTTCGAACATCTCATTCCACCAAGCCAGGATTTCAGGCCCCGCGCGGTGAATGGTTTCCTTGCTATCGGTGGGAAAGAAGGCGCCGAAAGCAACATAATCGGCCCCCAATTCCCCGGCTTCCATCGCCAGATGGCGGGACGCATGGCAGGTAATGCCCAAAATCTGCCCCTCAAGCAGGCGCCTGGCTGCGACATGGTTTCCATCACCTTGGCCAAGATGTGCGCCATCACAGCCGAGTTTGGCGGCAAGCGCCGCATTGTCATTGAGAAGGAAGGCAACATTCCTGTCCCTCGCGATCGGCATAAGGCGTTCGGTGGCACGCGCAATTTCGTCTTCGGTTGCATCTTTGAGGCGTAATTGCACACAGGCGACATCACCCGCATCCAACGCCGCCGCCAGCGAGGCCTGGAAAGCTGCCGGATCAAGCTTCTGGGGGGTTATGAGGTAGAGCCGACAGGGTGGTTCGGACATTGTGGATTACCGGGGGTTTGATGAAGCCCCAAACAAGCCGGAAGCGGATTTTCTGACAAGCGGCAGCGATATTTGGCCCAGGGGGGCTAGGCGCGCGGCGTAAGTGAGGCTACAGAGCGCCCCTCTTGGCCTTGTCCCGTTCGTCTAGAGGCCTAGGACACCAGCCTTTCACGTTGGCAGCACGGGTTCGAATCCCGTACGGGACGCCACTTCTCCTCACGCAACTTCGCTCTCCGCCCTGGACGGGGTTAAAATTTCCCCTGTTTCCACGAGGGGTTTCAAATCTGAGTGGCTGTTGCACCTTCGGAACATTGCCGAAAATTACCCTCTCCGGGGCCGTTTCTCTCTGCACCTGGCGACTTGGGCTATTTCTCAGCCAGATATAAGCCATTGAATTTTCTTTAAAAATTTCATCTAGAGGCCGGCCAAGTTGGTAATTTCGTTGGGGCGGCATCCGGAACTGAGAGGCAAACCGTGGACGTACCGTCAGTTCGAATACTCGCCCCTCCGCCATCTTCCCGTCGCAAACCCCAACAGCGACCCCGGCGACGTCGAATTTTCGCGTTGTTTCAAAGGGGTTTGGCGGCATCATCCGAACCTCAGAGACTGAACACGGGCCGAAATGCGGTCTCTGAACGGCATTCGTCTCTAACCGAGCGAACCTCACCGTTTCCGGTTCGGTCCATGAAAG